>JAOAGX010000072.1 GCA_026415535.1 Armatimonadota bacterium
GGCGTCTCAATTGGCAGGGGGTTTGGCTCTCAGTACCTTGGCAGCATATTCCGGACGACGCATGCGGGCAACACACCGCCGCTGTTTGTCGAGACAGGTGACCCGGGTGCCACGCGGCTGCGGCGGTTGCGTATGCTCCGAAAGTTGGCTGCTACACTCGATCGCCTCGGCGTCCAAAGGCCTTTCCGTGCACAAGAACCCGGCGTTGGGTGCACTGTGTTTGTGTCGCAAGGCAGGAAGCTGTTTTTCGTCACAAATCGGTCCGGGCAAGACGTTCTGAAAAATGTGCGCATCAGTCCGGGACCAGGATGGCGGTTCGCAGGAATATCAGGGGGTGTGCTTTTGAACCCCAAGAGATGCGGCAATGTGTGGACGAGCAACATCGCTACGCACGACACCTCGTGCATGATCGAGTTCCGGACCACAAACGACTAGTGAATTGGGGCATCAGTCGTGTCAATTCTAGTGTGTAAAACTGAGCTTGGGATGCTCCTTCCAGAGATGCGGGAGAAAGTCCTCTGGGTACGCTGGCGCTTTGGCAGATGGAATCCCGCTATGGTTTGAAACTGCTAAACCTTCTTCTCGCTGGCGGACCGGTGAGGAATTCCCTCTGGAACCGGGTGACGGGCGCGATTGTCGGCAAAAAGACATTTATAACAGAGTTCTGCGACGCCTCACTGTTGGGTGCGGCAATGCTCGGTTATGCGTCTTCGTACGACGGTCGTGAGCCGGATCAGGCCATATCTCGACGCTTGCGATCTCTCTCTAAGATTGCCACGCGGCATCCACTTGTCAAACCGAAGCCCGTTGTGACGCCGGATGACGAGCTTGCGCGTCTGGAATTCGCCTACGTTGATTCTCTTCGACTTTGACATTTGGAAAAGTTGCCGATTATCAACATAACGTAACGGGCTGTCGGGAACAGACGGGCTTGTTACGAAGTCGTAAAAGTGTTTACCGGTTCCGCCTGCCGGAGGAGTGAGCGAGCAGATGGCAAGTAATATTCTGCAGGGCACCCTTCGCGATCCGAAGAGCCGGCCCGCGAGTCGCGGCGTTCTGGCCCAAGTTCTCTCGCGGCTGCCCAGCCAGAAGAAGCTCTGGGTTGCGATCGAGCTAAAGTCGGCCAAGGGCGCGGAGAAGGGAGCTTGAGGAAGGCAGACCGGTCTTACTCAGCACGGGGGAGAGGAGGGCAGTCCTCTCCCTCGCCCTATTACCGTGGAGTTTCAGTAAGGAAGAGGTTTTTCCGCTAATCTCGGGATAAAGAAACCACGGAATTTGTTGTCATTTTGAGCGCAGTGGGGATTCAACGTTGCAGCGAGATCCTTTACTGTGCTCAGGATGGTGCGGAACGTGGTAGAATTGGTCTTGAGAACTTGCGCCGGGCTTTGGGAGTGCCCCTGTGATTCGGAGCCGTTGCTTCGACGAAGCGTTGGTTTCAAAACTGTGGCTCACGCGTCACTCCAAAAGGTTTTTCGGTGTTGCGAGAAAGGACTTGTCGGTTGAAGGCAGCGGTTTTGAGGGAGTTCAAGTCTCCGCTTCAGATTGTCGAGTTTCCCCAACCCGATCTCGGCGATGGCGAGGTTTTGGTTAGAATAACCGCAGCAGGAGTGTGCGGCTCGGATGTGCACATGTGGCTTGGCGAAGATCCTCGCACCCCACTTCCAATGATTTTGGGACACGAGGGCGTGGGAGTGATCGAGGAAATTGGAGGAAAAGGTCCGAGATTCGATCTTTATGGCCGCGAACTCAAGCCCGGAGACCCGGTCATATGGGACAGGGCTGTTGTTTGCGGCATGTGTTACTTCTGTGCCGTCAAGCGCCTGCCTAATCTGTGCCGGTCACGCTGGGTCTACGGCATTCACCGCAGTTGCTCCGATCCTCCGCATCTCAATGGTTGCTATGCGGATCATATCCTGTTGGTTAGCAATACTAAGATTATTTCTATTGTCGACTGGCCTGATCTCGATCCGGCTGCGCTGGTATCCGCTGGGTGTTCCGGCGCGACTGCGGCGAATGCGATCGAACTGTCGGGAATTGAGATTGGTGACAGCGTGTTGATCCAGGGCGCGGGACCGCTGGGGCTGTATTTGGTAGGGTACGCCAGGACGCGCGGAGCGGAGCACGTGATAGTGATCGAAGGGGTTCAGTCTCGAATGGAACTAGCCCGTCGTCTCGGTGCCGACCTAGTGCTTGACTTCACCTCCACGACACCGGAGGAGCGTAAAGAAGCGGTAATGTCGCTCACGCACGGTCGCGGTGCGGACGTCGGATTCGAGGCTGTAGGCAGACCCGAGCCGGTAGTGGAAGGGATCGACCTATTACGGCGCGGGGGAACCTACGTGATCGTAGGAACGGCAGTACCGATGGGCACGATCCCTATAGATTTCTATTACCAGATCGTGTTGAAACAACTGAGGTTACAAGGTGCGTGGACCAACGACACACGGCACATCGTGCAAGCTCTCAGCATTGTGCGTCGAAACGCTAAGGTGTTCTCTGACATGGTGACGCACCGATTCGGCCTAGACCAGGCGAATGAAGCCTTGCGTTCTATGGCCGAACGCGAGGCAATTAAGGCCGCGATAGTTTCATCCACCCACGCTTAACAACTCTATCTCGAAATGGAGTGTCGAGTTCGGTGGAATATTGCCCACAGCGCGGTTGCCGTACCCGAGTTTTGGTGGAATTGCCAGCTCCCGAGTGCCGCCGGCACGCATGCCGACTACTCCCTCTTCCCAACCGCGGATGACCTCTCCTCGTCCGAGCGTAAAAGAAAAAGGTTCATTGCGGGAACGGGACGAGTCGAACTCCACACCGTTGTCCAGCCAACCTCTGTAGTGGACGGTGACAACTTTGCCCGGCGTTGCTTTCGCGCCGCTGCCAACCTTAAGATCGCGACACTTGAGACCGGACTTGGTTGTCACAAACTTGGCTTTCCGTGAAAGAAACTCGGGGTTAGTCCGAGGTTGCCCGGACGACAGTTTCGTTCCGGACGCAGAAGGCTTGTAGGCTGGGCTTTCGACCTGAATCGCTGAGGTCTGCTGAGGCTTATCGCTGCACCCAGCCAAGGCGAAAACAGCCGCAACGACAATCGAGAGTATTAACAGTAGTAATTTCATTACTCGCTATCCCTTTTCGCGTAATATGTTACAGCAAGGCCAGGCTAGCGATCAAACCGCTTTCGGTATTTGGGTAGTTGCAATAGAGCACGATCCTGACGGACGGCGCTTTTTAGAATGTCAGGATTCTCGTGTCCTGACGAAGGGCCCAGCCAACATTGCCGGCTTGGCCAAAAGCGCGGTATAATCGAGGCGCTGGGTCAAGAGAGGTCTCAAAATGGTCAGAGTTGGAATAATCAGTGCCTCGGGCTATGCTGGTGGCGAGTTGGTGAGATACCTGCTCGGGCATCCGGGCGTCAAGATCACCTACCTTTCTTCACACACCTATGCGGGCAGGCCACTTAGCGAGGCTTATCCTTCGCTCATAGGTCAGGAGCTCCCTCCTTGCGAAGAGTACGACGTAGACGAGGTCGCGGACAGGTGCGACGTAGTCTTCCAGGCGTTTGGAAACGGCGTTGGGATGAAACTCGCCCCTGACCTTGTTTCCCGAGGCAAGAAGTTCATCGATATTCCGGCGGACTTTAGGCTCAAGGATCCGAAAGTCTACAAGAACTACTACGGCGCGGAACATACGGCAAAGGAGCTTCTTGCAGAAGCGGTCTACGGAGCGAGCGAATTACGGCCGGCAGATATCGCAAGCGCGAGAGTGGTTGCAAACCCTGGATGCTACGCGATAGGCGCCATCCTTGCACTTGCGCCCCTAGTGGCCTGCGGAATGGTTGAGTCGGACTCGATCATTATTGACTCCAAGTCCGGGGTGTCTGGTGCAGGAAGGTCGAAGATTGAGACGTCGAGTCTTTTCACTGAGATCAACGAAGGCTTCAAAGCCTACGCTGTTGCTAGTCACAGACACACTCCAGAAATCGAGCAGGAGCTATCTATGCTGGCCGGGACGAGCGTCAAGGTGACGTTCACCCCGCACCTGGTCCCGATGAATAGGGGCATCCTTACTACGGCATATGCCCGGCTAAAACCCAATCCGTCCGACCTGGTGCGCGTATACCGAGATTTCTACGCAGGTAAGAAGTTCGTGATCGTTCTTGACGAGGATCGGCAGCCGAACACCAAGAACGTGTTCGGAACCAACTATTGCCATATCGGCTTGGCGATCGACCGTCGCACTAACCGGGCCATTGTGACGAGCGCCATTGACAATATGGGCAAAGGTGCAGCGGGCCAGGCGGTCCAGAATATGAACCTGATGTTTGGGTTCGACGAAGCAACAGGGCTGACAGGTCCGGCGGTGTTTCCATAAACAGCTTTGTTGGAGGGGATTTGTTGAGATTCGTCGACGGCGGGGTTACAGCGGCCAAGGATTTTACGGCGTCCGGAATTCGATGTGGGATCAAGCAGCAGGGGACGGATCTTGCGGTCATTTATTCGGAACTAGATTGCTCCGCTGCAGGTGTCTTTACCACAAATGCATTCAAAGCAGCGCCCGTGTTGCTAAGCTGCGAGCGATTGGATTCCGGCCGAGCACGCGCGATCGTTGCCAACAGCGGCAACGCCAACGCCTGTACCGGTGAACAGGGATTGAAAGATGCCGAAAGAGTATGCGCGCGTGCCGCCGACCTCCTGGGAATCGCACCTGAGCTTGTGCTGAACGCGTCGACCGGCATTATAGGAGCGCCGCTGCCAGTGGAAAAGATTGAGTCGGGCTTGGAAAAAGCGGTGAGGTCTCTAGCCGAAGACGGCGGTTTTCAAGCAGCCCTTGCCATTATGACTACCGACACCAGGCCGAAACTTTCGGCTTACGAGATCGAGTTGGCCGGAACAAAAGTTCGTGTTGGTGGAATCTGCAAGGGCGCGGGTATGATTTGCCCCAATATGGCTACTATGCTCTGCTTCATTACTTCCGACGCCCAGATCGAAGCTTCCGTCCTGCGCAGGAGCCTCGCATCAAACGTCGAGCGCAGTTTTAACTGCCTTACCGTTGACGGCGATATGAGCACGAATGATTGTGTGATTGTTCTTGCGAACGGCGCGTCGGGTTGTCGGCCCATTGTTGAAGGGTCGCCGGATTACGATCTGTTTGACCGCGCTTTGGGGCAGGTGTGCCTTGATCTTGCTAAGGCTGTTGCGAAGGACGGAGAAGGCGCGACAAAATACGTCGAAGTGCGCGTTAAGGGAGCCGCAACCTACGACGATGCAAAAGCAGCCGCAATGTCCGTGGCAAACTCGCCCCTAGTCAAGACCGCTATTTTCGGCCAGGACCCGAATTGGGGACGCGTGCTGTGCGCGATAGGAAAATCTGGTGCAAAAGTCGTTCCCGAGAAGACATCGCTTATGTTCGGCGACGTGAAGATTGTCGACCGAGGTGAACCCGTCGGTGTCGACACTGATAAGGCCAAGAAGCCCATGCTTGAAACCGAATTGGTAATCAGTGTCGATCTGGGTCTTGGAACGTACGACGCAACAGCCTTCACGTGCGATCTTTCATACGACTATGTGAGAATAAATGCGGAGTACCATACGTAGATATTGATGCGAAAAACAGAGTTATCCCGCTAAATTTCATGAGGATCAATGTGATTTTGCCGGCTGAATAGTTGGGGAACAGCACGCGTTACCCAGGCGTAAATTACTCAGGTGCCATCTTTGTGAAACGAAGAATTTTGCTCACCTTCATACTGGTTGTCCCAGCGGTCTTTGTTGCCACCTTCGTCGGCCGCGCACAGTCGCCGACGGATTTTGAAGAGCTTGAATTGGCATTCAAGGGCGCTCAGATAGTTGATTTGAGGACGAGCAAGGTTTCGTCGGTGGTTACCCTTAGGGAGGTAGTCAAGATTCCTCCGCCTTCAGAGCCCGTGCTAGTGAAGGTCTTCAGGAGAGAGAGCTTACCGCCGGTACTTCAACCTGCCTTTTCCAAACCAGGAGTGACCGGCGTGACAATAGCCGGACGCTACGTTGCGATCCTTCATACGGAATTTCGCAAAGAGTACGAGGATATTCTCCGGCACGAACTGGTACATGCCTACGTGACTCTAACTTCTCCGAAACCGCTGCCTTTCTGGTTCCAGGAAGCAGGAGCGGTGCTTTTTTCTATGGGTAAGGGGCGGAAGTTCTACGGCCAACCTTCCAAAACACAAACCGGGGTGACAGTTGGCAAGATTGTAGACCTTGATCCCACTTACAAGCAGAAACTACAAAGCTTCAACTACCTGATCGAGAAGGCGGGCAAAAAGCGGTTCTACGAATGGTATAGGAATTGCGTCCTGACGGGCGAGGTGAACGCCTCCGCTTTACTTGAAAAGAGTAAGCCTACTGCTCCTGTCCGTCCGCCGGTGGAGGAACTGCCGGCTTGGCTGTGGGTTGTTGCGGCGACGGTCGTGATCGTAGTTGCCGTGGTTGGTTTCTATGCGGCTCGACGTGAAATATGGTATGAATGAGCCGAATCCCGGTTGGGGTGCTCTTCCCATCGACTCACCCCAACCGGGGATACGGCATCCGGGCGAACAAGACATTCGGTCTGTGTTAGATAAATATTCTGTTTCACGATACCTCGCGGCTTGGTATAGGCTTTGCCATCCTAAATCACACAGGCACGGAAAATGAAGCCCCCGCCCGGCCGGAGTTTCCACAATATCAGCACTATCTACTTGTGCGGTTCTCTATAGAGTCTGTAACTCGTTCTGCGACGGCAGAAGAATCGCTCGCCACAAGCATCTACGGTCAAAGTATGTCGAGCTAATCCCGGCAACAGACACTCGGCTTCCTATAGATGGCTTGGCAATGTTTGGACAGATTACTCTGACACCGAGCATTCCGGAGCCGTCGTTGCAGTTTGATCCGTCGTTGACATAGAAGTAGTCAGGGCCGACACCGGTAACAACGCCGGCTATTTTTACAAAGAGGCCTATATTATTCAAGCCCGGAGCCGGAAGTAGCATGGTTGACCACGTCTGCCCGCTTCTTACTCGGCGGTACTCCATAACAGCCTGCTGACCTCCGAACGCTCCGCCGCCTAGGGCGGAGGTCTTCATAAACAAAGGTGCGACTTGAGTCGATGTGCCTGTCACTTGCGTATCAGAGGCGTTTATAACGCGCTCGCCGTTTACTGTGCCTACTTTGCCCACAACCGTAACTAGAGCGGAGACAGCCATCGGCAGCGGTGAGTTGAGCCTGATCCCGGCTAGTCGTGTTGGTTCCTGAATGTAGCGGATACCGCCAGTGTTGCAGGTGACTACTTTGTCTTTAAGTTTCACAACCCCGCCGTCAGGGACCGACTTGGCCTGAGCAATGCTCACTACGGGCGCTATTGTGAAAACGCCTGATGTCTTGGTTAAGGATCCGCCTACCAGGCTCGCCCGAACTTTGTAGCAGTCACTGCCGGGCAGCCCGGCGGTGTTCCATGCGAAAGACCTGATTCCAGGCGATAGCAGTTGTGCTCCTGGTATAGGTCGCCAAGTTTCGTCAAGGCCCGTCGTATACTCCAACTTGATCCTGTCCACTGGGGCCCAGGCGCCGGAAGTGCGGTACTGGATGTTGATGATGTCTCCAACTTCGAAAACTGAGCCGGATGTAGGCGCGGTGATCGCAAGCTGCTTGTCCGCAGGAGAAACAGAGAGCGCCTCACGTATCATCGAGTATTGGCCTTGCTGAATGGGAATGTAAGGTCCTAGAGCCACAATTCTCCCTTTGCCAGGAACGTCCCTGTAAACTGCGTACGCGCGCCCGGGATTTGTCTTGCTGATCGAGAGCACCCGAGCGTCAGACGGGAGAGAACTGGTTATAAACGAAGCTGTGTATCCCCTTGACTCGATTACCTGCCCCAAAGTGTAGCCTGAGGTGATCGGGTCATCGAGCACGATCTCCTGATCGTTCTGTGCTGCATTCGTATCCCAGCAGGTTCCAAATCCGTTGGTTCCTGCTGCTTGTGGCCACATAAGGCCCGAGCAAGCTGCATAACTTGTTGAGCTATCGAGTGTGAGGATAGTCTTGCCGGGAGTAAACCAATCCATTACGGCTTGGGTGTCTGCTGAGAGAACACCGTTGTCCGGGAGAACTAGAGCGTCCTGGCCGGCAAGTCGGCCCGCTAGGCTCGTTAGGATAGTTACCTCGAAGCGTCGCGCCGGGTCAGAGTTCAGAATGTCGACGACCTGTTGATAAGCGTTACTGTTGCTGCCTATGAAGTACGGTGGAATAGCAGTCGTGTTGAGAACGGCAACGCGCCTTTTTGGTGGGATCGTAAACGAATAATAGCCGGTCGGTGAGGGAGCTCGCGCAGAGTTGCGACTGAGTGACGAGTCCACGGCAGTAATGTAGTAGCTGATTACATCACCAGCGAAGGACGGACCGGGTATTTGACCTTCGTAAAGTCCGGCTCCCACCTGGTTCATAATCACCATGGTATCTGGACCGGAGTTTCTATGATAATAGAGCGTGACCGAAGCAATGCCGGTGTTGTCCGTTACCTCCGCTCGCACAGTGTAAGGCCCGATGGTGTCGCCAGTATCGGATAGGGGAGTGTGCCGAATTGTGGGAGGCTGGGAGTCAACGCGAACCCTGAACGTGTGCAGCACTTCCGGAGCACCTGCCGGGCTAATTCCGGATCGGTTGGCGGAGTCTTCAGCATATATGTAGTAGTAAACAGTTGTGCCGTAAGGCTGGGGCGGAATCTGGCCGCGATATGTGACTCCGCCCACAAGACTCATTTGCGAATTGGAAAACGATGTTCCGCCGTTCGTGTTCCACCTTAGCGTAGGGGATCCCTGTTTAAGTGGACCATTGGAAACGACATTCGCCTCTATCACATAAGGCTGGGATGTGTTGTCCGTGTCGTAGTACGGCGTGTGAGACACGGTTGGCCCTGCAGCGTAAGCAAGAGAAGGGTCTCCATAGAGGTTGAACACACAGTGGTTCATCCAAATCTCGTTGGGCACCTCAACCATCATCTGATAGTGCGCGTCTCCACAGGGCAAATGATCGCGAACAAGTTTCTGAGCGTATTTGTAGGCCATACCGGCATTGGAGTCGGTGTTGGTGAAAATAGTCTGACCCGGGTAGTACCACGAAACGCGAGTGGCGGAATTAGTGGCTATCGCCCCTCTTTTCAGAAGAGCATAACCCAAGTTGTTTGAGTTCTCAGGGTAGCCGTTCAAACACGAGCACTGGAAGGTGA
>JAOAGX010000073.1 GCA_026415535.1 Armatimonadota bacterium
CAGCCACGTCACGCGCATAGTCGATTCGATCAGGCGGAGTGCGTCCCCACCAACGCTCAGCCACATAGCCCCCGTCCGATTGCGGCACGAACACCTCGATAGGGGCCGCCCTCGGAGCAGACTGACCAGAAGCAAGAGTTAGTGTAACCGCAGCAGAATATGTGTCGGGCGTTCCATTGGCAATGAAAAGGCCAGTCTGATCAATTACACCAGCAGCAGAATCTGCCTGCCATACAACAGGCTCCCACTCTGGAACCTCGGACCCATCCTGAGACATTCTATAAGGATCGAACTTCTGGCTATAACCAAGAGCCAAGCCTATGTTGCCGGGACAGATGCTGATCTGAACTCGTCCGGATGGAGTATAGTTTACGTGGATAGAATCTGAAGCACTACGACCCAAAGTATTGGTGGCGGTCACCGTTATGGTGTTGTGCCCAGGTTGAAGCGCGATTCCCGAAACGCTCCAAGCTGTTGTGCCGACGCAAGGTCCGCTGCCACCTCGATTGCTTGACCAGGTCAAATTAGCAATACCGTTAGCGTCATATGCGGTACCGGATATGTCGATAACAGATGAAGCCGTGTTGTAAGTCGGAGATTGAGTGGGACTGGTGATTCGCACAGTAGGAGCGGTGGCATCAAAGGCAATCGTAACTATGTTGGATGCCTGGTTGTAGTTACCGGCCGCGTCTTTTGCCGCGCCCGCTAGGACCTGGCATGTGATATCGGCCCAGTTAATCGGGGTCACAGGAATCGTGTAATAAGTGTCGCTTCCCGTCAGATTACCCTTATTGCCTCCCATAACGGCAATCTTGGCCGCCGTGAGCCCAACAACAGGCTCCGAAAAACGGATAACCACGTCAATAGGATCCGGCGTAGTATAGGTTGCCGGTGCGCTCAATGTGCAGACGGGCGCAGTTGCATCGAACACGATTGAACAAGTATTGGACTCCTCGTTTTGCTTGCCCTGGGCATTTTGCGCCACCCCACCTGGAACACGACAAGTAACCGTCCCGTCTCCCGTAGGAGTTACCGGTAATGTGTAATTCGCGCCGCTACCCGATAAGGTGCCCTTGGTTCCACCGGTGACCTCGATTTCGTCCTCGGTGAGACCAGTGACCGAATCCGAAAAACGAATTCCAAAAACGATCGGACTCTGATTGGTCGGCGAAACCGGACCAGTTACAACACAGGTTAGTCTCGACGCACCCGGCGCTCGGATGTTGTACACGTAACCACTGAGCACGTCCCAATAGTATCCGGCATCGAAACCTGGAATTATGTACCAGTTGTCGTAGGCCCCTCCCCAACCCATATTCAAGTGGAAACGATCCGATCCTTCTTCGGTGCCCCAACCGTCGCAAACAATCGCGTGGCCAGATCTAAGTAGAGTAGAAACAATGCCCATTTCAACCGGATAGCCCTGGTTGAGCTCGTCTTTGAGTACTTGCGCCCAGTTAGAATCCGAACCGTCTTTCCAATCCGCAGACGTGTATTTGAACGTCCGGGTAAGAGCAGTTAGAACATCGGGCATATATGCGCCGGACCCGTCGGGCCCATACATCATCCCGACCGCAATACCACAATCATAAGACAGCTTGGCCACCTCGTTTATCTGGTTGGCAGGAGTGTTGGGTAACAGCTCAGTGGGCATAAGGTCGTAGTTGAACGTATCGTTGAAAGAGGCAGTTCGAGGACGGTTGTCCACATATATGGTGTTCTCGCATTGTGCCTCGCTTGGATATCTGAAATAATGAATGATCATAGCGAGGGCAGTAGCAACACAGCCAGTTGGATAATTATTGGGGGTAAATCTGTTGTAGGTAGGCTCACCCTGGCTGGTTTGGCCGGTTTGGTTCCATTTGTCCTGGATCATAGGGTTAACTACTGGAGTTACCGCCATAACGCGGCGATCGGCTCCCAGCGGTCTCACCTGCCTTGCAATGGAGGTAAACTTTGACCAGCGCTCAGCAACCTTGGCACCGTAAGCGTTCGCCAAGGTCGGACCATTGGCAGAAATCTGCTGCCTCCTGATACGCGAGGTTATGTCTAGAACCAAAAGATCGTAGACCACATGGCCCGGCTGAGGTTGCCCCGGGAAATCACTGTCCGCAGAATAACCAAGGATCGGATCCACCAGGTCGTCCGCCGGAACTATGATGAATCCCCTAGGCTCTAAATCCACAATGTACGCAATCACGTCGCCTTCCACGGTTCTAAAAGGCCTGATGTCTCGCGGGACGAACACTTCGGCATTAGCAACGCCCAAAGTCGGATTAACCTTAAGCCAACCTCGAGCAGCTTCCAAGGCCGTTTCTGGCGAAACCGGCTTCGCCCATAAGGAAAACGGAAACGCAACAATAAAAACGGCTGCAATCAGAATGGTTGCCAAGCGTTTGTGGAATGAGGCCATTTTAAGTTCACTCCCATAAAGGCTTACGTAAATAGGGCGAAAGCCGACTCACTCATTCTAAGGCACCTAAGAGTAGTTGTCAACGAAATCGAACGGCGCGTTCAGTCCTCCAGGCCACGAAAGTAGACACCCATCGCTAAGAAAATAGGGACCTGTGACCTGCCTCTACCGTCATTAGCATTCATTAGTATTCGCTTTTCAAACGAAACCTGTGCTCGTTGTCGCAATGCCTAGATGTCAACCTGACAATAGCTCGCCACCCTAACAATTGCTTGTCAGAGGAAGCTTGTATAAGAGGAGGAAGCTCGCATGCGAGTACGTATATGCAACAGGACTAACAATTGCCTGCCACTCTGACAATTGCTCGTCACCCTAACGTTTATTCGTCATACTGACAATTGCTCGCCATCTCAAAAATTGCTGGTCACCCTAACGTTTATTCGTCATCCTGAGCGGAGCGAAGGATCTACATTTGCGGCGTCGGGATTCTTCGCTTCGCTCAGAATGACGAAGAAGATGCACCGAGATTCTTCACTGCGCTTAGAACAACGAAGAGGATGCACCGACATTCTTCGCTGCGCTCAGAATGACGGTGTGCCCGGCGATCTTACACCCGGCGCCTAGAATTACGTTACTGCTGGTGAATATTGCTACTGGAGAATGTTACGACAAAATCAACCTCGGCAATCCCACTGTTGACGGCGTTACGACCGGCAAATGTTAACCCGGCGATCGGAATCACGGCAAGCAGGTAAATCCCAATAAGCAATAAGCCGTGCTGGAATGCGTAGTCGATTTTCCCGAATAGGGAGTCATATGGGTTATAGACAGGTCCGCCGCAAGTTGTGTTCCGGCAAGATTGATGCTGAGTATCTTTCTATGGAACAACCAAAATATGAGGCGCAACATGCGCAATGGTATCGCAATGTCGCTGGGCATTATCACTGCACTGTCCGGCTGTGGTGGAGGCGGAAGAACTCCTTCCGCGATAGGATTCGGCGGCCCGAACATCCCCGCAACGCGGAACGCAGAAAGCCTTTCTCCGACACCAGGAAGGACAATCAGGTTGAGCGGCCGGGTAATTCGCCTTAACGATCAGTTGCCGGCATCAGGAGTTCAAGTGAGACTTGGCCACACACGGCTTGTCGCAATAACGGATTCAAACGGCACCTTCAGCATCACACTTCCCCCAGGAACAACGGTCTTATTCGCTTTGGGAGAATCTACTAGGAACATTGCACTAACCGCTCCGTCAGGATGCCCGACGAGCGTGGTCTACCGAGGCGCACTTTACCCAGCAACAAACGTGCCGATACCGGCCGACGTCCTGAATGGGAAAACCACCGACCTTGGTATCATTAACATACTCGATTCACAAACATCAGATTCAGACGATGTTCCGCCACCGCCGCCGACTTTTTAGCGCACCAGTGTGCGAGTTTCCGCCACCATAAATGGATAGAGGCCAGCACAAGACACAATCCAGCGCAAGATAGGCTGCTACGTTTTACTACTTCGTACTGCGCGTCTTACTCGTCATTCTGAGCGTAAGCGAAGAATCTCGATTGGGATTAGATCCTTCGCTGCGCTCAGGACGACAAGAAGTGGTATTTAAATAGATCAGTATGGTAACAAGCAGCACTCGGCATGCTCAGAGCATGCGTCGAAACAAGGCCGTCGACTACGCAGCTTGATAGCGGCAATGAACGTGATCTTCACAACCGAATTTTCTAGAAGGCATGTCCCATACTGAAATGCGTTCGGCCGCCTTCGCTGCCCACGCCATAGTCCAATCTTAAATGACCTATCGGGGTAGTCACGCGAAGACCGATTCCTATCCCGTAATGTCCTACGAAATCGACGTCCTGCGAAAGCTCCCCTATGAAGAACTCCGGGTTACCACCCCAAGCATCTCCATAGTCCACGAAGGGAGCAACCAAAGTGATAGCCTGTGCGATGGGATGCCGCAGTTCAACACTGGCCAGGAACATCGAGTTACCCCAAAACCGATCCTCCCGATAACCTCTCAAACTCTCGCTGCCACCAACAAAAAACTGCTCGAAGAACGGAAGCTGACCCGAGGCAACCCCGGCTCTTAATCGAACGGCCAGTGTAGTCTTTCTTTCATTCGGATCAGTCTTTCTACCGCCCTTGCTGAAGTAGCGTCTGAGGTCTATCGAAAACTTGTTGAACTCGCCATCGAACGGGACCTCGGCAAATCCGCTGGGCTGGGTTTGGTCCGTCTTGAATCGAGCAGCGTTGGTGGTGCCGAACTCCACTGCAATGCCCTCATACCCGCCTGCCGAAGGATCCAAATCGAAGTCGCGGGTATTGCGCACGGCTCTAAGCGTTCCAACCGTAACACTTCCCTTCTGCGCGATCTTTGCCAGATCTCCGGAAAAAGTCAGCAAACTTGGGTTGGTATCCACGTATTCGGAACGCGCGCCTACATAAACCCTAATGACATCGCTTATGGGACGACTCAACGTAATGTCGCCGCCCTTGTGACGCTCGTTGTATACCTGATCGTTGGCAAATGTCGCAGAGCCAAAGACACCCTGTGAGAATCGGAATATGAGCTTATTGTATGCGCTCACCGAAAGCGAGGTGTGCCGCTTGTCAATCCAAGGCTCATAAAAGCCAACTTCGTAGCTTGCCGACCCACCTACTGCATCGATCGTCCCCTGCTCCCAAAGAATGTTTAAACCTTGCGCCCTTCCACGGAAGTTGGTCTCCGAAAGCCGCGCTTGCCCAACCAATCTTTGTCGCGTGCTGTAACCTATACCAACTGATACTTGACCAGTCTTCTTTTCCACAACCGGTATGATGATCCTAATGCGGCCTATCTCGGAGCCAGTTAGCAATTGATAAGGCTTGATGTCTTCTAGGATATCGAGGTTGTATATTCTGATAATATCTTCCTTGAGAACCTTGGCGTTGAAAACGGATCCCGGCTTGGTCTTCATTTCGCGCAGGAACACCCAAGATTTTGTCTTCTTGTTGCCGGTTATTTCGATTGACTCGACCGTGTTTACAAGAATTGGAATGGTCAGCACACCTGTCTGAGGATCTGGACCGACATCTGCAGTCACGTAGCCAATATACCCCTCATCACTATAGTAAGCCTGTATTGCCTCGATGTCCTGATTTAGAGTGGTTGTGTTCAGCACCTGGCCAGGTTTGGTCTTGATGAGCTCAAGTATCTCGGAAGCCGGAATAGGATCGCTGCCTACAATCTTGATGTCGGTGACCAACGGATTCTCGGTAACCTCATAGGTAATCTTGATCCCACCGGACGCGTCCTCTTTATGAACGGTAACAGCGATGAACAAGCCCAAAGACATAATTGCCGCCCGATCTCTCTCGGTCGCCTGCTCAGTGTAGTCGTCACCCGGTTTCAGAGAGATGACGTTTTGTATTGTGTCTGTGTTGATATTCTGGTTGCCTGAAACAACAACCTGAACCACCTTCGTTGATTCCTGGGCAAATGCAACAGCTCCCAGAACTCCCACAGCTGCTACAGCAGCAAAAATTACCAATATGGTTTTCGATCCGAACATTCGGTACGGCATCTTACAAGGTCCCTCCATGATAGTCGCGCAAAACTTGCCCTCATAATAATCCGTGTATTACAGACAACACACCTGTCTGAAAGTAACAAGCGTCTTACCTAACACCTCGAAGGTCCACCTTCCAACAACTAGCAGGCTGTTGGAATAGCGGGTTTTGGCGATTTCCCCGCTTAGTCGTATCGCGCCGAATGGCCGAAGACGTTGGGTATCCAGTGCGCAGCTCGACAAGAAATCTCGCCCACAAAACCAAGCAGAAAACATCTAGAGCGGTTCCAGATAAGCCTCCAGCCTCCGCCGAAGCATCGCCCGTGCACGTGCAAGACGAGTACGGACGACATCGACCGATAGCCCAGCGGCTCTGGCTATCTCATCATAAGACAGACCGTGCAAATCACGCAACACTGCTACTATTCTGTAGTCGAACGGTAATTGACTTATCGCCAGTTCGATTTGCTCCCGAAGCTCCTTTCGCTCAATCACGGCGGCAGGTTCGTTCAAGTCCGACGAAGCAGTACAGTGGTCTTCGTCTATATCGACCTTCATTTCCAAGCTTATGTAGTCACGTCTTTTCTCACGTGCCTTGAAAGCGTTCTTACACTTGTTAATCGCTATCCGATAAAGCCAGGTATAGATCGACGCGTCGCCTCGGAACTCCGAAATCGTCCGATAGGCAGCCACGAACGTCTCCTGAGTCAGATCGGCCGCCTCGTCTCGATCGCCTACAAGCCGGTAAATCAGGTTGTAAATTGGCTTTTCGTATTTGTCGATTATCGCATCGAAGTTCATTACAGTGCCGAACGTCAGCACCCTCATTCTCAAAGGGCAATGTACCAATACAACTTTCCTCTCGGGCAACACATCCCTGACGATTGGGCATTACATACGGACGGCCAGTCGGTATTCCGATCATAGGCTGATCGCCTTGGTGAAAGATATTTCTCCACTAGTGGTTTGTTGGTCATCAATGCCTACGCTTATCAAATAGAACCGTTTGAACCTATACCCAAACGAGAACTGCCAAGACGTATCCTGCACGCTGGCCGTAGCTTGTAGACGCTGGTAGAACGAAAGATAGAAATCGCCGAAGAGCTTTCGGGAAAGATACAGCGATAAAGGAGCGAACTGACCCGACTCGATGGCAAATTCCTCAAACCCCAGCCGCTCGGTGAAGAGCCTCTCGACAGGCATCAAAAGCGCGCTGGTCGCAACGCCTTTCAAGGCATTGGCAAACTCTCTCTGAAAATCGCCCTGAGCGGTGTTGAGCAGGCCCTGGACATGACCGAGCGCCGCAAGTATTTGTTCCTTTGTCAGCCCCTCCGGTTCGGATGTAAAAGTGAAGTTCTTCTCCGAAAGATTCATCACGTTACCACTGGCCGCGATGGTAACCTTGTAGCGCTCGCGCTTTCCCAGGGGACCGGCAGTCGTAACTGACGTGATTGCCTTAAAGTCCGTAAGCATAAATTCCGGCAGATTGGGCTCTTGGTATCTCAGGACCATTTCAGCACCAGGCTCGATCCGAAGCCGAGAAGCAAACAGGTTGATGCTGCCTTCCTTAACGGTAACACCTAGCGAAACATAAAGGTCTTTCCCTAACTCTCTAGATATGTTGCCCCCACCCTCAACAAGCAAGTCCATCTGGGGAGGTCTAACGTGAACGTTGCTGCCTATGGTCAGCCCGAGATCAAGGAATTTAGGATTAACGGGCAGACGCAGTGGCGGAGACGGCGCTTTCTTTTCCGGAATCGCAAACTCAAGGTCGGCATTTGATATGGTAACACCCGGCTCGTATCCGGGAACAGGCGCATCAGCGATAAGCGGAGCCAATACCGTTCCACCAACTGCAATCCCGGCATCAATTTGCGCTCTGAGCTTCTCCTGTAAACCAAAAACATCCTCCTGCTGAATTACCAGGCCTCCTGTCCGCAATACGAGATCGATCGCTCCGTACCCGTCATTCTTTCCCGCAAGAGTGATCTTGCCACCAGACTCGATGAAAACCGTTCCGCCAGCTGTCGACTGTGCTGAAAATCTGTTGAACAAAACGTTTTTATGATCGAAACTTATATCAACATCCACATCAGTAAAACTGCACAGAAAGCCCCTGAGCGCAAGAGTTCCGTTCTCAACCTTGATCGCGCCGGTAAGCGTTGGGTCTGCCACGGTCCCACTGACTTTGACCTCGGCAACAAGCGCTCCAGAAGTCAAAGGAGCCGGCTGCACAATGGGAGAAAACGCATTTAGCAATGCCAGATCCTCGTTCAGCAACCCTGCAGTGAACTCGAACGGCTTATTTCGAGGAACATTCAGAGTGCTCCAATCCCAAGGCAGATATCCTTGAGCAACGGCCTGGTGACCGCCAGTAGAAAGTATCACATCGGAAATGTCCACACGATCGGCGCCAACCACGATCTGCGAGATGCGAAGGTTGTCGAATCTTGCCCCGTGCAAACCAGGATTCACCACCTCAATTGAACCTCTGACCTCAGGCCGCATGGGATCGCCTCTGACAGTAAAGTTAGCAGTGGCATTGCCAATCGGGGTGTTCTCACCAAGCCAAGGCTGCAGTCTTGCGAGATCTAGATTTGCAGTTACCAACTCCAGAGCCAAGTTTCCTTTCTCATACACCGGTTCCCCCGGCGTTAACGGCATTAAAGCAGCAAACGTGTCGCCTGCAACTACCCTCGCCTCATTGAGCATCACCGCTCCGTTAGCCAGTGCCGCGTCGAACGACATTGATTCGATCCGGCGCGAGTCGAATTCCACATCCGAAGTAACAAGCTTCACCGAACCCATTAGATTGTCAATTATTGCCGACTTTTCGGGTGCGCCACCCGGCACGGCAAAGTATCCGCTTATACTGAAAGAACCGTCGATCTCACCACCGTTTAACCTCGGGAAACGCTGGACGGCATCGCGGATCGGCTTGGCATTCTCTGACGCCATATACGGACTAGTAACAACCATCGTCCATAAATCAACCACACTCGCATTTAACAACTCGCCAGAAACAGACGCCGCATGCTTGGTGACAATGTCAAAGTCTGTCCCCTTTAGCTCAAATGTCTGATCTTCGCGGGTCAGTTTGAGACGGTAAGATGAGACAACGTCTTTCGAGAGAGAAGCCTCAAGTAAAGCCTGGTCAAATCGTACCTCGTTGATCGTGAAATTCGTAACATGGGCCGACGCAGAAACCGCCAAACCATCAAACGGCCCCGTAAC
>JAOAGX010000074.1:0-299 GCA_026415535.1 Armatimonadota bacterium
GAGTACTACGCTATTTCCGGAGAATTCGCTTCACTGGAGGTACTGGGCTGACTGATGCTACTGCGCGATCTAGTTACAATCTCTCCACGCTACACACGGTCTATAAACATCGAAAGGGACACTTGCTCCGAGGCTGCCCTGGATGGATACCTGATCACAGCGACCGCCCTGAGGACCCTGCATCGAATTATTGATGGCCTCCGCAGTGATGTTGGCCAGCGCGCTTGGACATTAACAGGACCATATGGTTCCGGGAAATCAGCATTTGCCCTGTTCCTTGCAAATCTTCTTGGTTTTGG
>JAOAGX010000074.1:309-9155 GCA_026415535.1 Armatimonadota bacterium
GTTTTGGGGGGCGTGCGAGTGTCCGCAAGGCGAGATCCTTGTTGAGGCACCAGCACCCGGCCACATACGCCGAGCTTTTTCAAAGAAAAGGGCCCCAACGGGTAGAACCACTGGGCTTTTGTACTGTGGTTGTAAGTGGGACGACAGGACCTCTCGCTCCAACTTTGGTTGACGCTCTCATAAGGGATGTGTCGCCCTACTTCGCAGGAGGGCGCCCACCGGCAACTCTGAAACGGCTGAGGCAACTGCATGCGCTGACGCAATCGGACAAGAGCGCCGGCATAGCTCCCAGGCAACTCGTTGAAGTTATCGTTGAAGTTGCAACGCATCTCCAGGAATCGGGCAAAGCTCAGGGCGTCCTCATCCTGATTGATGAACTGGGGAAGTTTTTGGAATTTGCGGCTGTCAGGCCGGAGCAAAGTGACATCTTCCTTCTGCAACTCTTGGCCGAGGCAACGGCCACTGGTCTTGGTCCAAGGCTGTTGCTAATAGGAGTGTTGCATCAGGCTTTTGAGCAATACGCAACGCACTTGCGGCCACAACAACGTCAGGAGTGGGCCAAAATACAGGGGCGCTTCGAGGATATTTCATTTCAAGCGCCTGCGGAAGAGTTTCTGGACCTCTTGGCCTCGGCAATTGTCCTCTCCACGAATCCCGCAGCGGGCGTGCTGCGAAAGGTAGCAAGAAACCTGGCCGAACAGGCATGGCAACTTGGGTTGGCTCCGACTGGCCTCTCGCGGGCAGATTTCATCTCCCGAATGGAATCTTGCGCTCCCTTACATCCTGTTGTCGTTCTTGCGCTTGCGCGTCTTTGCCGCAAGTTCGGGCAGAATCAGCGTTCTCTCTTTTCTTTCTTGGTGGCACACGAGCCGTACGGCTTCGCGGAGTTCCTTGGCCAGCCGTTCTGTACCGACAATCCTCCGTGTTATCAAATTCCGCACCTCTTTGATTACATTACCGCGAATCTCGGCTCGACTATCATGCTTGGGGAAGCTGGTGCTCGCTGGGCCGAGGCACAGAATGCACTCGATCGAGCGCGAGATTGTAGCCCGGATGAGATCAAGCTTCTCAAGGCAATTGGTCTTCTTGCCACCTTGGGCAATGCCGGCGGCTTGTCGGCGAGTCTGCCGGTTCTAAGCCTAGCAGTGTCGATTCCCCACGAAAGGCTGGTCGAGCTGAAGGAGTCGCTTGCTTCTAAGTCGTTAGTCATTGAAAGAAAGTACAACAACACACTTGCTCTCTGGGAAGGTAGCGACATAGATTTGGACGCTCGCTTGCGTGAAGCTGCTGTTCGAGTACCACCGACTTCAGGCATCGCGAGACACCTGAACAGTCTCTATCCGCAGAAGCCGATCGTCGCCAAGCGGCATTCCTACCGAACTGGCACGCTTCGTTACTTTGAGGTTCGGTTTACGGATATATCGTCTTTCCCCGCACAATTGGCACTTCCAACGGATGGCGATGGGATTTTGCTTTACGCGCTTCCTGCTGACAGGAACGAAGCGAACGAGCTGGTCAACCTCGCGCTAAACTCGGAGGTGCGCGGCCGGACGGACATTCTCATTGCAATCCCGGAAGATTGCTCTGGCCTTAGGGAGGCCGTGAGGCGCCTCGAGGAGCTGACTTGGGTTCGAGACAACACGCCGGAACTCAGCTCTGATCTAGTTGCACGTAGAGAACTAAGATCAATGTTCAGCGTGGCTGAGCGTGAACTAGACTCTGAAGTGCGTCGTCTCTTCTCTCCCGCTAGGTTGGGCAGCACGGCGACACGTTGGTTTCATCATGGAGTTCAGGTGCGGCTGGAGGACGCGCGTCGACTGAGCGCGTTTATATCTTCTCTATGCGACCAAGTGTACAGCGATTCACCTGTCATGAGAAATGAACTCATAAATAGGCGCGTCCTGTCTTCCGCCGCCGCTGCAGCACGCCGCAACCTGATCGAGGCGATGATTCTGAGGGGAAGCGAACCGAATCTCGGCTTTGCTGGTTACCCGCCTGAGGTTGCAATTTACCACTCGATTCTTCGAGAGACAGGGCTGCACCGGCTGGGTGAGACCGGGTACGAATTCGGACCTCCTGGGGAGAACTCGAGCCTGCACGCTGTCTGGAAAGCGATGGAAGATTTCTTGTCGTCTTGCGAGCTCGAACGGCGCTCTGTGAGCGAACTTTTCTCTATGCTCCAATCTGCGCCTTTCGGGCTAAAAATGGGCGTATTGCCCATCCTACTTTGTGCAGCCTCCCTGCATTTCGATTCGGAAATCGCTTTTTACGAAGAAGGTACATTTGTCCCAGAGATCTCAGTGGAATTGTTCGAAAGGCTCGTACGTGCTCCTCAAAACTTCCACCTGCGCCGATACCGCATAGAGGGAGTTAAGCGTGAAGTGTTCACAAGAATGGCATTGGCGCTGGGGACGCCGGCACGCACAGATACGCAGCCAGATCTCGTGGCTCTTGTTCGTCCCCTGTTCAAGTTCCTTCACCGTCTTCCTCAGTACACCAAGCAGACTCGGCGGCTCTCAGCGGACGCCATTCGCGTCCGCGAGTGCCTCTTCGCTGCTCGTGATCCGGAGGATCTTGTCTTCAGGGATCTGCCTGCTGCCCTCGGGCTTCCTCCTTTCGATGAGAGGAACCACCCTGCAGAGGCAATCGACAAATTCATTCGATCCTGGCGTGCGGCCCTCCTAGAGCTGCAGCGAGCGTATGATGAGCTGATCGCCGAAATACACAGACTGACGATCCGTGCGTTCGGGCTCGGTGCAGGGGAGGCGCGCAAGATCCTGAAGTACAGAGCTTCGGCCGTCTTGGAGCAGTGTGTCGATCCTAGACTGAAAGCGTTCTGTCATGTCTTGAGCAGAGATTCCATGACGGATGCACAATGGGCCGAAGCCCTCGGGACTTTATTGGCAGGGAAAGCCCCTGCTGCTTGGAACGATACGGACCGTGCCCGGTTCGAAGTCGCGTTGACGGAATTGGTGCGCGCCTTCCGGCACCTTGAGGCTATCCTGTTTGAAAAATCAAGGCACGCCCGCCCGGCTGCAGAGCCCGTGCGCATTATGCGCATCGGTGTGACAGACGAATTCAGTGCCGAGCAGGAAGCTGTTGTCGTAGTGGATCGGCGGGATCGTGATCTGCTGGCTTCTGGCATCATACAAGTCCGGCGAGCCCTTGAAGCGCTCGGCCTAGAGACGCATCGAGACCTTGCTCTAGCTATTCTTGGAACAGTTGTGCAGGATTTCCTTCCTTCGAATGGGGCCGTCGACGAGGATCAATTGACGAGAGGCGTTAGCACCAATGAGTGATCGCGAAAACCATCAGAACGATGTTGCCTCCCCCACCCACCGCGTCCGTCATGTGCTGGGACTATCGGGTGGGAAAGATAGCGCGGCGCTCGCCCTATTCATGCGGGATCGCGTTCCGGAAATGGAGTATTTCTTCTGTGATACCGGCTATGAGTTGCCCGAGACCTACGAATACATCGAGCGCCTGGAAGCCTTCCTAGGGAAGCCGATCGTCCGCCTAAACCCAACTCGCGATTTCGACCACTGGCTGAAAGTGTACAATGGCTATCTGCCCTCGCAAAGAATGCGGTGGTGCACCCGGATGCTGAAGCTCAAGCCGTTTGAAGAGTTTGTCGGAGATGACCCCACCTTCACTTACATCGCAATCCGGGCCGACGAGGATAGGGATGGCTATCTGTCAACAAAACCAAACATTACTCCCGTGTATCCTTTCAGGGATCATGGCATCACGAAGGAGGATGTCATGCGCATTCTCCACGAGCACGGCCTTGGTCTCCCAAGTTACTACAGTTGGCGGACACGCTCCGGCTGCTACTTCTGCTTCTTTCAGCGAAAGATCGAATGGCTCGGTCTCAAGCAGCATCATCCAGAATTGTTCGAACGGGCCAAGCTCTACGAGAAAGTCGATGAGGAGACCGGTGCTCGTTACACCTGGAGTCAGGATGAAAGCTTAAACGAGCTTGAGCGACCGGAAAGAGCTGCAGAAATAGTCCGGAAGCACGAACTCGAAATTGCTAAGGCCCGCTGCCGAAATCCTTCAGAGAGGCTGTTTCATATTTTCTCAGACTCGGTAGATGACGAACAGGATCTCCGCCCATGTCTAATCTGTGACCTCTGATTAGTTCAGCTACACGCACATTGGCCTGTAACTGTGCATGCCGTGCTGGTATTGCAGGCACAGTGCGGCGAGAAGCGGATTGCGATGAATCGCTTGCGTGCCACTTTGCAGAGACTGGGGGCAGGGCTGCTCGCTGAGTGGCTTGGTCATCCCACTATCGAGCTCCTCGAGAAACTCGATTTGCGTAACGTGAACGCCATGTCCTTGGCCGATCTCGTCCTACGACAAATTGGCCCCCAACGCCTTCTTCTTGACCAAAGATTCAGAATTCCTTTATTGGAGGCACTCCGCGTCGAGGAAGCAAGAACCTTATGTAACAATCTCGGGTATGAGCAAATCGACAACCCTTACGATGTTCTTCGAGCACGTCGATTCGCGGCAGGCCAGCACGCAACAGATGTTCTTTTCATGTTCTTCGGAATGCCGGGGCCAGAACTTGCTGGTGGTGAGGATGAGCCGAGTTCCGCCGCGCATCCTTCTTATCCCCTTTTCAGCTTCCAGCGTCGTGCTTGCCGTCAGGTCTTAGACTATCTCCTCAATTCGGCTAGTCCGCGAGTGATGCTTCATATGCCGACAGGATCCGGCAAGACGCGGACGGCGATGGCGGTCATCTGTTCATTGTTACGCAACACACTTCCCGAAGATGGGCTCGTGGTCTGGCTGGCACACTCAGAAGAATTGTGCGATCAGGCCGCTGAAGAATTTACCCGCGCTTGGTCTGCGCTCGGAGATAGAGACTTGCCTGTCTTTCGCAATTATGGGAGCTACCGCTGCCAACTCGATCAAGCACAGGGGGGGGTCCTCGTAGCAGGCCTTCAACTACTATATCGGCAGAGTTTGGATAAGCAAGACCAGTTTGCGGCGCTCGCAAGACGCACACGTCTAGTCGTCATGGACGAGGCGCATCAAGCAATAGCTCCGTCCTACAGACATCTTCTCGGGCTGCTCACGATGAACGACCTGACCCCCATCATCGGCCTGTCAGCCACACCAGGGCGGTCTTGGATGGATCGCGATGAGAACGTTGAGCTCGCCAATTTCTTCCGTCATCAAAAGGTATCCATCCAAACAAAACCGGGGGAAAGCCCGATCGAGTTTCTTCAAAAAGAAGGATATCTGGCTTACATTCAATATGAAACCATACCCTATGCGCCTGGCAATGACGTCGAATTGACAAAAACGGAAGTGGAGGACTTGAAGAGAGGCTTTGATCTTCCCGAGAGAGTGATCCGCCGTTTGGCGGTAGATCATACTCGAAACCTGCTCCTGATAGAGCGTATTCTCCGCGAGGCATGCGATCCCCAAGCTAAGATTATTGTGTTCGCCTGTTCAGTCGAGCATGCATGGCTCATCGCGAATATATTGCGGTTGAAAGGCGTCGAAGTGGAGGCGATTAGTTCGGAGACTCCCCGAGACGAGCGACAAAGAACTATCAGGCGGTTTCGATCCGATGGAGAATTGCAAGTCATCACTAATTACGGTGTTCTTACAACTGGGTTCGACGCCCCAAAAGCGAATGTTGCCGTGATCGCCAGACCCACGAGGTCTGTGGTCTTGTATGGGCAGATGGTGGGCCGAGTGGCACGTGGGCCGAGAGCCGGAGGAAATGAGCATGCGCGTGTGATAACAGTTGTGGATCAGATTCCTGGTTTTCGGCATCTTGCGGAAGCAGTGCAGTTCTGGGATGATATATGGGACGCAGAAAATTAGCGAACGTTTCTGATAAGCTCGGAAGAAAAGGAGACTCCTAAAATGCCATTTGAGATCCTACCCCCCAGCTTGGCGATTAAATCAATGCGGAGCTCTGGCTACCGCGATACTGCACATGCCATTGCCGAACTCATTGACAACAGCATTGAGGCAGGAACAACCGTGAATGAATGCACAACGGTTGAAGTCATTTGTGTAGATCGGAGAATGTTAGTGGGCCAGCAGGATCGCCGTCAGATTGACGAAATTGCTGTTTACGATAATGCGAGTGGAATGGACGCAAATACTTTGCAAATCGCGCTTCAATTCGGGAACGGAACACACCTTACGGAAGACCAACAAAAGGGAATTGGGAAGTTTGGCATGGGGTTGCCAAATGCGTCAATATCACAATGCCGGAGGGTCGATGTCTATTCATGGCAGCGCGGTGAGGTGCTGCACAGCTATCTTGATGTTGACATGATAGAAAGGGGACACATGCGTGAAGTCCCTGCCCCAGTGGCCAGAGAGATACCAGCGTTTTGGAAGAACTTGATTCAGGATGTAATCGGGCCTCACGGCACGCTTGTGATTTGGTCGCGTTTGGATCGCGTTTCGTGGCGCCGTAGCAAAACGTTGCTCGATAACACGGAGTTCCTGGCGGGACGTATCTACCGCTACTTTCTGGCCGAAGGAAAGGCAAGAATTAGATTGGCAGCTTTTGAGGTAGATGGTGTAGAAGCAGCTCAGCCGCTATTTGAAAGGATGGTGCGTCCGAACGATCCTTTGTATCTGATGAAACACACATCTGCACCAGAACCCTATGATGAACAGCCAGCCTTTGACGACCTTGGTGAACAGCATATTACTGTCCGGCACGCAGGAAAGGCGCATACAGTGAGGATCAGGTTCTCCGTGGTCGGTACCAGGGCGAGATCAGAAGGGGGCAGTTCACCAATCGGCAAGCACGCGGCCAAAAACGTTGGAATCTCTCTTGTGCGGGCCGAGCGTGAATTGGAGCTGAGCAAGGCCTTTGTTAACGGATATGATCCGCGAGAGCGCTGGTGGGGAGTTGAGGTGGCGTTTGAACCGGGTCTTGACGACGTGTTCGGAGTGACAAACAACAAGCAGGCGGCCACAAATTTCGCCGCTATGGATCTCGATGAAGATGCTAAGTCTGAAGGGTTGTCCCCGGCCGAATTTCAAGAGCAATTGAGAGAGAACCAGGACCCGCGGCTAGCGATGTACGAGATTGCAAAAGCAATCAATCGGAATCTGCGCACTATGCGCGACCAAATCAGGAGACTAGAGGAGGGGACGCGAAACAAGGCGAGGGGGGGTGTGCAACCGGGTTCAGCGGAGGATATCGCCACGAAGGCAACGAGACGGAGGCGCAACCAAAGAGGAGACGTCGGCGAGAGCGACCGACAGGAAGCCATGCCTATAGACGAGCGGATTGAAGTTTTATCGGAAGAGCTTAAGGCGTCTGGAGTAGATTCTAATGATGCGAGGAAAATCGCTGTCGAGTCAGTGAGAAGTAACATTAAGTTTCTGTTTGAGGTGGCCGATATTCCAGGAACAGTATTTTTTGATGTTCGCTCAAAGGCCGGCACTATCATCATTGCAATTAACGCCAGGCATCCAGCCAGCGAACATCTGTTCAGTGTGCTAGAAAAGTCCAATGACGATGCAGCCCCTCCTTCGCAAAACGCACAAGAGGCGCTAAAGGCGCTGAAGTTGATCCTATCAGCATGGGCCCGCATGGAGGACGAGGCGGGTACAGAGAGGCGCAGGCTCCTCGAAGAGGCTAGGCAGGATTGGGGGCGAATTGCCCGAGATTTTCTTGAGGAAGCAGAGCAGTAGCCCCTGCGATGAGATTCATTTGGCGCGACCTTGGGCTTGGAATTCGGGATCTCGTGGCTCGCGCCGCGAGCAGGGTCATATTCGTTTCTCCGTATATTACGGAATCGGCCCTAGGCGATTTGGTTCGGTCACTTCCGGGTGGCGTCAGGTTATGTGTTTTTACGCGATGGGACCCTTACGATATTGCGTTTGGCGCGGCAGATACGCGGATCTTGGAGCTAGTCCTCCAACATGGTGGTATTTTGCGTCTTCATCCAAGGCTTCACGCTAAGTTGTACGTGATTGATGATGAGTTTGCTTTGATAGGTTCTGCGAATTTGACTGATAAGGCGCTCGGCTTCTCGCAGGGGCCTAATGTTGAACTTCTCCTTGAGCTTCGGCCAGTCCCAAATGCAGCATGGGTCTTCTTACACTTTCTAGAGGAGAGCTCCATTGAAGCGTCGGAGGAAATTCGACGGGAGGTTGAGAGTGAGGCTGTCAAGCTGCGGGCTCTATGCGCGGGTGTGCGGTTGTCGTGCGCGTCTTCGAGCCCTGACAAGGTTGATTGGTTTCCGAAACTACGCCAACCTAGTAGATTGTTCGCCTACTACCGCTCGCCAAACCAAGGCTCAAGAGACGAGAGAAATAGCGCGCTGAAGGACTTATTCGAGATATGCGTCCCAGACGGACTAGGGGAAAGTGAGTTTCGTGAGCATGTAAGACAGTTTTTGTTTTCATTGCCATATGTGGCAGAACTAGACCTTTTCTTGCACAATAGTCGGCGCTTCGGTGAAGTTACAGACTGGCTGAGAAAGCGAAGACCAGATTTACCCCATCGAGAGCTTCAGAGAATCGCCCAGACACTGATTCGATGGCTGCTCTATTTTGCCCCCGATCGATATTACTTGGCCCAGCCTCGATACACGGAGGTAATTGGGCGGCGCGGTTGTGAGTGAAGTGAGGGCAAGAAAATGCGAGACCAAGCGTAGAGGTTTTATTAGCCCGGATGGCAATTATCGAAAAAGTGCAGATAGACTGGACAAAAGAGATGATGGAAATGTGATTGTTAATTAGAGATCCAAGGGTCAGTTGTTGAGGCATGCTTTGGGTCTTACCGGCTTTATTCAGAGTGTGTCTGAGGCTTATTACCGTACTTCACTGTGGCGGCTCCGTGAAAC
>JAOAGX010000075.1 GCA_026415535.1 Armatimonadota bacterium
GTCTACGCAGGCTCTCTCAACGGCAAGGGCTCACTCGAAGTCCGCGTAACAAACACCGCCGAGGAAAATACGCTCGCACGAATAGTGCACATGGTTGAGGAAGCCCAAGCCCAGAAAGCTCCGACACAGAGGTTTAGTGAGACTTTCGGTCGATACTACACTCCGTGTGTGATCGCTCTTGCCGCCGCAATACCGGTTTTGGGCATGCTGGTCTTTGGCGGCCATTACGAACAGTGGATTGGAAGATCGCTCACGCTACTGGTCGTTTCTTGCCCGTGCGCGTTGGTAATATCAACCCCTGTCGCTATAGTAGCCGCAATCGCTAACGCTGCTCGCTGCGGGGTGTTGATCAAGGGCGGAGCATACCTCGAAGCCCTGGGCGAAGTATCGGTCGTAGCATTCGACAAAACCGGTACGCTAACAACGGGCAAACTCAGCGTGTGTGATGTCACCTCTTTCGACGAACGCAAGCCGGAAGAAGTGCTTGCGATCGCAGCAGCGGTCGAGAGCCGCTCGGAGCATCCGCTTGCCGATGCGATAGTCGAACACGCAAACGAAATCGGAGTGCGCCAGATGGCCGTATCCTATTTCGAGGCACTGCCTGGTAAGGGAGCGCGAGCCGTGGCAGACGGCGAGCTTTACTACGTTGGCAACCGCCGGCTAATGGACCAGCTCAGAATGCAAATTCCCGAAAGCGAAGCGGTTGCCGAGATGCTCGCGCGTGGATGCACCGTTGTCTATGTCGCCGATGAAAGGCAACCCATCGGTGCAATCGGCGCCACAGATACCGTAAAACCAAGAGCAGCACAAGCGATTTCCGAATTAAAGCAAATCGGCATTCGCCGAACAGTTCTCTTAACCGGCGATACTAGGCAGAGCGCTATTGCCGTCGCCAACTTACTCGACGTTGACGAAACTCACGCCCAACTTCTCCCACAGGATAAGGTCGAGCTGGTCCGAAGACTCGGATCAGGACGCGACAGGATAGCCATGGTCGGAGACGGGATCAATGACGCTCCGGCATTGGCTGCTGCACACGTGGGTATTGCAATGGGAGGCGTCGGGAGCCATGCGGCTGTTGAAGCCGCTGACATCACCCTGATGGCAGATGACATTGTAATGCTCCCTTACGCCGTTTCACTCGCAAGGCGAGCCAGACGGATAATAACACAGAACCTGGCATTTGCTGTCGCGGTTGTGGTAGCCCTAATTGTTGGAGCGTTGACCAACCACGTCACCCTCACGACAGGCGTCCTTGGCCACGAAGGAAGTGCGCTACTTGTGATCGCAAACAGCATAAGACTGCTTACCAACAGAACCGTTTAAAAAACTGCTGACGAGCAGACGACAGATCAGGTTATATCGCGCCTGAGGCGGGGTAAAAACAGTCCAGATTGCGTTGTCGAAGCACAGTTTCCACTTGCCGAAGCCTAAACTTTGAGGGAGGAACTGAAAATGGCTACCGAGACGATCTACCGCACAACGGCTCGAATTACTGCTTATCTCGACGACATCACATTCCCGGCTTCGCGCGCTGAGATACTCCGATGCGCAGAGGACAACGAGGCTCCCGATGCCATACTTGACGCAATCGAGAAGCTGCCCGAGCTCAGGTATTGGAGCATACGTGAGGTGCTCGCCAAGATAGAGGCAAGCGCTTAGACCGGCCTCGGAAGATTCTTCGTTGCGCTCAGAATGGCAAACTCAAGAGCGTGTCATATAGAGAAAGCTCAGCACCGCAGCAGATCTCCTGTCGCGCCCAAACTTCGGAGTGCTGTGTGACCCGTAGCTTTGAAACACACACTCCGCAGCAAGAGAAAGCTCAGTATCACTAAGCATTCCTAGGGTGCGGCGTGATGCCGGCTTAATCTATGTAAGTAACTCTTTGTTCCCCATCGCAAGGCGAAGACTATCCTGCGTACTAATAGCTACCCGATCCGCTCAATCAACTTCTTTCGCCAAACACACTTACTAGCACAGCTTGATCAATAGCATCCGGATATGACGCCTTAACGGTGAAGATCAATCCCCTTGTTGCCAGAGGGCCTTCGAGCGGAATCGGTCCCATTTTGAATACACCGTCCGGTCCGACAGCAACAAGCTGTGAAGATACTTGCCCGGACAGATTGAGTATCCCACCCCTTTGGTTGGAGTAGGACACGGTAACGATCACGTTCGAACCTGGCTCTGCTGTTCCAATGACGTTTATGGCCCGTTGTATTCTCGCCCCCATTTCAGGCGACTTGATGACAACTGGCGCCTTCACCTTTGGCGGCTCAGGCTTCGGTAGCTCGACGGGCGCAGGTGTGGGTTCGAGCACAGATTCGGGAACTTGCTCGGGAGCAGGAGTAGTGCTAACTTCGGAAACTGGTTTCTCTTCCGACACAGGCTCCGGCTCCGGCGTAACCGCTACCACCGGCGGCGGAACTCGCTCTGGCACTGTTACATCGACCGTGATGAGCTTACTCGCCTGGACTGGAGCTGCATCAAGACCGTTGACAGTAAGGTACCCCACCAGCGGTTCGTTCTTCGCACCTTTGCCGGCCGGAATCATAACGTGGGCAACGTAGACACCTGGCGCCGTTTCCTTCATCTCGGTTCTTGGAATCAACCCTTTCACCTGACAAACAGCTCGACCGCCAGGAGTGCCGGTCAATTCGACCTTCATCCAGTCGCGGGCTTTAAGATTCTCAGGAGCTTTGTAGGTCACCGACTTGATAACGGGTTTGATGAGTGTTACTTTGGGCTTGTATGGAGCAACGGTCGAACTCTTGCTTTTCGGCAGCTTCGCGATCACGGTCCATGCCTCGCCCGTCACAGGATTGACTCGGCAGACGATTTCGCTTGCCGGCGTCAGGTCCGCGACTTTGCCAACCTTGCCACTTTCAAGCACGACCGGCATTCCGGGTCTTAGCTTCACCGACCGTCCGTCCCTGAAAAAAACCTTATCGCCGCGTATTGAAAGTATGGTCCCTTTTGCAATCACATAGTAGGCTTTGATCGACGTTGCGAAGCCTTTGTCGTTAACCACAGCGACTATCCTATCACCCGCTCCAAGCTCGGCCGTAGTCGCCTTGCGAGAGTCCCTTCCTACTTGACCGCGCAAGATGTTTGCATTCGGCGCAATTTTAAATGTAAGTGAATTGCCGTCGCCATCTTGTTTGATCGTCACACTGTCACGAACCGCAGATACCAAAGTCCCCTTGACCGTTCGAGCCGCCAGAGCTTCGTCCGTCAACACGCCTAAGACGGCAATGCAACATGCTGACAGTAGACAGAAAAATCTTTTGCCCACCACGTCAATGCCTCCTATCATTCTTGCCTGTATGTAGTTTATACTGATGAGCGGATTACCCTTCTCAAAAGGAGCGGCGCGCACTGCGCAATCGTTCAAGGCGAAAGTAAGACAACGCACGTCGACCTGGTAAAAACAAAAACAATGATAAATCGCCATAATCCGAAAGCTCGGCAGGAAATATGAGCGTGGTCGAACAACATTAACCCGGAATTGCTTGATATCCCGATGGAGGCGCCGTTATGTTGCGCAAACTGATTTTGATAGCTACAGTAATCGCTATTCTTGCGGTAGGATGCGGAAAGCAGGAAAAACAAACTGCTCCGCTGGGATCTCCGGAAAACCCTATCAAGATGGCGTTCGTGCCGTCACTGGACACCAGAAAACTCGTTATCAGCGGAGAAAAACTCGCTGAGCTTTTGAAGAAGCAAACAGGTCTAACGTTCAAAACAACAGTACCAACTAGCTACGCAGCAGTCATCTCGGCAATGGGAGCAGGTAAAGTAGACGTCGGCTGGCTCTCTCCGCTGCCGTACGTGATCGCACACGACCAATACGGCGTTCGTGTAATCCTTCGGACCGTGCGAAATAAGTCCGATAAATACTGGAGTTTCATCATTGCTCGAACCGACACCGGCATCAACAAGCTCGAAGATCTAAAGGGCAAACGGTTCGCCTACGGCGACCCAGTCTCTACTGCCGGTTGCCTATACGCAAAGGATCTGATCCGCTCGAAGGGCTATGACCCCGATAAGTTCTTTTCCCAGGTGATCTACGCAGGCTCGCACGACAAGGTTGTTATGGCCGTCTACAACAAACAGGTAGATGGCGGTGCAATATATGGAGGCGTAGCAAGCGATGCGCGCGAGAAAGTTGTCGACACCATCAAAGACGTAATGACCAAAACCAAAGTCATTGCCAAAAGCGTCGATATTCCGAATGACACAGTCAGCGTTAGAAAGGACCTGCCCGAAGAACTCGTAAAAAAGATCGCTGACGGGCTTATCAAAGTTGCCTCTTCTGACGAGGGCCGGATCGCCGTAATGAGTCTTTACGGCATCGATGGCTTCGTTCCAGCCAAGGATTCTGACTACGACTCCGTACGCAAGGTTGCAAAGACTGAGAGAATCAAAATCGAGCAGATAAAGTAGCAGTTGAAAGATCTGAGGATTGGGGGACTATAACCATTTTTTAAAGTCCCCCAACTATTACACTTCTCTTACTTCGATATGCTAAGGATCGAACACCTTTCGAAAACCTACCCCAACGGGACGCGGGCGCTTGTAGACGTGTCGATCGAGGTGCCCAAAGGCCAGTTTGTTTCAATTATCGGCCTGTCTGGCGCAGGCAAGAGTACGTTCCTGCGGTGTATAAACCGGCTCATCGAACCAACCTCGGGACGAATTTGGCTCGGTGATGTCGAGGTAACTGCAGCGGGACCGGCCGAACTGCGCCTGATCAGGCGACGAATCGGAATGATCTTCCAGCATTTCAACCTTGTTAAACGCTCTTCTGTAATAACCAACGTTCTTTCAGGAAGGCTTGGTTATTCTCCCACTCTTCCGAGTTTGCTATATCGATTCAGACCGGAGGACTATGCCGATGCGCGGGTGAATTTGGAACGCGTCGGTCTTCTCGAAAAAGAAAAACAGCGGGCGGACACGCTGTCTGGTGGACAGCAGCAACGTGTAGGTATTGCCAGGGCGCTGATGCAAAAGCCCGAGCTAATACTCGCGGACGAGCCCGTGGCGTCGCTTGATCCGGCGACCGCTCATACGGTCCTTGACCAGCTCGAACAGATGAATAAGCGCGATGGAATGACCGTGTTGTGTAACCTCCACTTCTTATCGCTCGCGCGGCGCTACGCCGATCGGGTGATCGGTCTCAAGGACGGAAAACTCGTCTTCGACGGAGAGCCGGAGGAGATCAACGAAACACGATTCAAAGAAATCTACGGCGAAGACGCGATACAGGTGGAGATAGCATGACCGTTCGTTTGCCCCGCAACCACTTCATCGCAGGCATGCTCTCCATTGTTCCGGGACTGGGACAGATGTACGCCGGGGAATGGAGCCGGGGAGTTGCTCTCTTATTTGGCTTGCCGGCGCAAGTTGCGGTGCTCTATGGCGTCGGGCTTGTCTGGTTGATCATTCCAGTCGGCTTGGTTTGGGCGTGGAACATCTATGACGCTGCGGGCGCCGCGCGCGGACAAAAATACTCAGCTACAACTGCAGTGGTTGTTTTGCTTGTGGTCAACCTCATCGCTTCGTGGAAAGTAACCGACATCCATGCGCCCAAGCTGCAGAAAGAGCAAAGGAATGTAATCGGACAGATAATCGGAGGCCTTGTAAGACCGGATATCGCCCAGATTCGAACCAAGGAACAAACGGCCACAGCTAAGTACGTTGTCCCAGGTCCAGGTGCACCTAAATCGATCCGGACTGAACCGCGTTCGCCCGGCCAACCGTTCATTTCAGCCTACCCGCTCAAAGCTCCCAAAGGCGCGCGAATCATGGTTCGCGGCGACGGTTTCGCGCCAAATCAAGCCGGCAAATTGGTTTTACTAGGCGCGGACGAGATCACCGTTGCTGAGTTCCACACTGACCACGCGGGCAGATTTCAAGAATCCTTCATCAACCCTCGATATATACCTGGCGATTACTTTGTGCAAGCACGCATCATTGCACCAATTGGTGGATGGGAACTGAGCGACACACTTAAGGAAGCAGCGCCTCGTATGATCGAAACGGTCTACCTTGCACTAATCGGCACGGCTCTGTCCTTGATCTTCGCCTTGCCGCTTTCGTTCCTGGGCGCACGCAACCTAATGTCAGGAACTCCGCTTCTCAAGGCAATTTACGGCGTTGTGCGTGCTATCTTCACGGTGCTGCGGTCAGTCGAAGTGCTTATCTTCGCAGTAATTGCCGTTGCAGCGGTCGGGATCGGGCCGTTTGCAGGAGTCATTGCGCTGGCAGTTCATGGCATCGGTGCTGTCGGCAAACTTTACTCAGAAGCAATCGAGTCAATCGAGCACGGACCAATTGAAGCAATCCGTGCAACAGGCGCGAACGACATTCAGGTAGTCGTTTACGCGGTCGTACCGCAGGTTGTGCCCCAGTTTATCGCATTCACGCTCTATCGCTGGGATATCAACGTGCGAATGGCTACAGTAATCGGACTAGTCGGCGGCGGCGGAATCGGTTATCAACTGATCCAATATATGAATCTACTCCAGTGGCGACAGGCAGCCACCGCAATTTGGCTAATCGCCGGAGTCGTAATGATAATGGATTACGCCAGCGCCGTCATTCGAGAGAGAATCGGGTAGTAGGAACTAGAAGTTAGAAATAGTATTTCGAGGATCGACCCCCTATGATTACCGAACGGTGGTCTTCTCCGTCATAAAGCTCCGGTTGAGTCTCTTCTGATCGAGGTCGAAGCGGTGCCGTTACCGTTCGAACCACAATAGCAAAACCAAGCCGAGATCACGGCCGGAACTAGACACACCACAAGCCTTAACATCACGCCGCATCCCGCTGCGGGGATACCCCCAAGGTGTAAATGCAAACCAACTGTTGAGCAAGGAGAATGGGAATGTGCGATTGAATGTGAAACGTCACTTCAGCGTGATTCCGATATTTACCGAACTCACTAACTATCCTAGTCTACTTCACTGAATCAGCAATCTTTTGCAGTTCGGCACGAGGAAGATCGCCTAGGATTGTGAACTGTATTCCATCACGCGTCCAGGTGAGTACGTTAGTAACTTTGCTTTCGATCTTTTGATGAAACTCTTCTTTGCCAGCCTTGTGTTGGAAAATCGAGATGGTGTTGACCCCGTTAGTAAACTGGAGGTGCACACATGCGGAACCTTTGAGTGAGAAGTATCGCGTCGCCTCCAAACGATAGCCCTTTGGTAAATAAGAAGGCTTCACAAATTTGAAGTCGGGACTGCAGACATCGGCAGAAGGCCTACTTATCCTGCCACGCACCCTAAACAAGTCTGGATTGATATCGCTAGGATTGATCTGAAGCGTTAGGTAGCGCGACGATCTTATTACCGTGCCGGAATAGGTTTCGGTTTGTGTCCCTACGATCAAAAAGTGCTCACAGTCCACCCACATTCTGTGAGCAAGTTCGGTTCGAAATTTTGGAAGCGCATGAAGCACGTAAGCATCTCGGCCGGCAACTCGGTCAGTACCAATCAGACGAATATCGTAGTTGCGAAGAGCCTCACGAAGGATCATCTCGCCGCACTGCATATTGCAACGTCCTATCGGTTCCCAAACGTCCTTCTTGGGATCGTATTTCCATCCTTCAGGTCCATCGCGGATCACAACAATACCAGCCATAGCCGCTGGAGAAAAGTAGATCGTGCGAGTCAGATCCGGCTTGAGATGGATAACCTTCATCATCGCCACGGTGACCCTGTCACCAAAAGCAAGAGTTGCCTTCTTAATGCCACGGTAACTGACTCGTTTGTCAGCCTCTTCGGATCTTCGAAGAAGCTCGGCTGGACTCGCGCCAAATGCACTCGCCCCCACCACAGCCAAAGCCAAGACCAAAGCCGAAATAAATCGACCGTCGCGAATGGTACGGTGACGCATAATAACCTTAGGCAACTTGGCAAATGAATTAAACATATCTAATCGGAATCCGTAAGTCTAGCTTTCTCCAGCTCCGCTGCTACAAACGTTACGTCTGGATCAACAAAGACTTTATGTCGCTGAAATTGGGTGTGGGCAGTGATATAGTGACCGTAGTAGGAAACAGAAGCGGACTTCCTAACTTTCGGCAACTCCGTATGGCTAGGCAACGCCATAATTACGGCTAAAGCTGTCACAACAGCCGCCACAGGCGCCGCGATAACCGGCCGCAGCAAGAACCTCCACAAAGAAGTCGGTCTTCCGCGCTCCATAATGGCTGTCCTGAGCGCGGGCCAAAGATCGACCGATGAATCGCGTACGGCAAGCAAACTCAGAGATGAAAGCACTCTTCGCGTCTCATCAAGCTCGAGTGCGCATTTTGCACAACTACTGATATGAGTTTCGTACTCGCACCGGGTGTGGTGTGGTAGCAGTCCGTCGATATAATCAGAAATAACCTCGCTCGCTTTCTCGCAGGTCATACGTTTTCCCCCATCATCTTCCGAAGCACGTAACGCAACTCGGTTCGGGCACGAGACACCCTCGACTTAACCGTCCCGACCGGGACTTTGAGAACGTCGGCAACTTCCTCCTGAGATAATCCTTCGACATCGTGCAGGACTATAACCGTGCGCAACTTGTCTGAGAGACGCGCCAGAGCTTTCCTGAGCATTCTGGCCTCCTCCCTGCGGGCCGCCACACCTTCAGGATCGGCCGACGGATCCCTAGACTCAGGCTCGAATCCGGACTCAGTAAACTTTTCGTCGTCGAGAGAATCTGCTAAGCGACTTTTGCGCTTTCGGAGGTAGTCAATGGCGGTATTAACGGCGATACGATAAAGCCATGTGTAGAAGGCAGACGCAGAATCGAAACTGCGCAGCTTGGAATAGGCTTTGATGAACGTCTCTTGAGCAATATCCACGGCATCTTCCGGATTGGAGACGTAGTTGAGCGCGACGCTGTAAATTCTGTCCTGATAACGTTCTACCAGGGCTGAAAACGCGTCTATTTCGCCATTTAGGACTCGCTCTACAACCTGTCTCTTATACACATCT
>JAOAGX010000076.1 GCA_026415535.1 Armatimonadota bacterium
CTCCAGGGTGAGGTTCCAAGATATGAGCGGGTAACGATTACGGGTATCAATGAAGAGGGCCGTAAGGTCAAAATCAGAGCCGAAGGGCTGCTAGCAAGAGTGTTCCAACACGAGCTTGATCATCTTGACGGCAAGCTTTTTGTGGATAGAGCCATTCCTGATACGCTTGAGATCGTATCCGCCGAGGAGAGTGAAGAATAGAGCCGTATCACTGAGAGAACTTTTAGGACGTTTCGTGGACTATGTTTCCGGAATATCGACATTAACCCGACAATCCTGTGCTACGGGTTGTCGTCATGCTGTCTGAACTTATGGCTGCGGCGGCGTATTGAAGCGTCAGGTCATTCCGGTTGTCACTCTGGTCGTGCTCCGTAATTATTGTCATTGTCGCATATTCTCATTCTGATCGAATCGAAGAATCTTGATCTTTAGTCAGTCATAGTAAGTGGTCAGATAGATAGCTCGTCATTCTGAGCAATGCGAAGAATCTCGGGGCAACGTCTAGCTCATTTGCCGTAATCTAGGCAACACCTGGATATTTCCGAAGTCTGTCGGGCAGTCCTGCTTAGCCTGCGTGTTTTGGTAACTACATTCTCTAAGTATTGGGTATCCTGATGAAAGGATCGGTAGCGCGATGAGGGTTGTGTTTGCGGGGACAAGCGAGTTTGCTGTACCGTCGCTGGAGGTGTTAATCGCGTCGGCGCACGAAGTAGTGGCCGTCGTGACGCAACCGGACAAGCCAAAGGGTCGCGGAGGTGAGATACAGATGCCCCCAATCAAGGAGATTGCACTGGCTCACTCGCTCCCCGTTCTTCAACCAGAAAACGTTGCCGAGCCGAAATCGATCGCCGAGATCAAGGCACTTGGTCCAATCGGTGCTATGGTGGTGGTGGCTTACGGTCAGAAGATACCTACCGAGATCCTTCAGTGGCCCAAATACGGCTGCGTGAACGTTCACGGCTCCATTCTTCCTAAGTATCGCGGTGCTGCGCCAATCCAACACGCTATCATAGCCGGCGAAAAAACCACTGGAGTTACCACGATGCTTATGGATGAAGGGTGGGACACTGGCGACATCCTCCTTCAAGAATCGATCGAGATTCTGCCCAATGAAACCGCTGGCGAGCTGTCGCAGCGATTATCATTCTTGGGCGCACGCCTTTTGATCAGAACTCTTGACGGGCTGGAAATGGGCACAATCAACCCGATCCCTCAGGATGAGGAACTTGCCACTCTGGCACCGTCGCTCAAACGAGATTCCGGTGCAATTGACTGGAGTGCCCCAGCGGATGTAATCGTGAATTTGGTCAGGGGATGCACACCTAAGCCCGGTGCGTTCACGCGTTTCGGCAACTCTATGGTCAAGATATGGCGAGCGACAGTTGACCGCGCCAACGGTATTCAAGGGGAGCCGGGAGAGGTGATTCGTGTCGATCAAGATGGCATCGTAGTTGCTGCCGGCCATGGATCGGTGCGGCTGTTGGACGTCCAACCGGAGTCTCGCAAGCGAGTTCTTGCTGCCGAGTTCGCTCACGGTGCTCGACTCAAGCCGGGGGACCGGTTGGAGGTAAGGTTTAATATGCCATGAGCTCTGCGATTGCGCGCATAATTCGCTTGCCGGCTTCTTCAACCGCCTCTCGTCCCGACTGTCCGTACAGGTCTGACAAATTTACAGGCTTGCCGTAGATTACTTTGATTCGAGTGAACCGAAAGAAGAACGAGTGCGGGGGGAGAAGTTTCTTCGTGTTGATTAGCGCGACCGGTATAACAGGGACTTGCGCTCGCAGGGCGATCATTCCTGTCCCGGGTTGGGCTGGTAGCAGAGGTTCTGAGGTCAGGTTGCGCGTGCCTTCCGGAAAAATAGCCACGCATTCCCCTTTTTCTAGTAGCTCGATTGCAGTGCGCAACGCCGTGCGGTCTGCGCTGTGCGTGCGCACTGGGAACGCCCCTACGCGCTTGATCAAAAAACCAAGCACCGGTATGCGGAACAGTGGTTCCTTGGCCATAAAACGGACACGCCTTGGACACCCAGCTCCAAGTGCGGGCGGGTCAATGTAGCTTACGTGGTTCGCGCACAACAACACCCCACCGGTCGGTGGCACGTTTTCACGACCAATCACGGTCCACCGACCGAAAATTCGGCACACCATCCTTGCCAGCGATTTGCCTAAAAGATACAGCATCAGAACCCAAAGTTCAGGAATGCGACTGTTTAGCGCCGCAAGGGATCCTTTGCTCTACTCAGAGTGAATCACCCTTGAGTTCTTCACTCTGGCAAAGCGGAGAATCTCTTTCAGCTATTTAAATAGGCGCTCGAAAAGCCTTATCGTTGCCAGCCAAACTTCGTGCCACAAGACGGCGCCAGGGGCAGGCAATATGACACGCATAATCGATATTGGTCGGTTGAGTGAACTTAAGGATCCCCTTTGCGTTTTCTACTCTTTATCGTCTTCGTGGTTGATCTTACTAACCTTCTCATCATGAACTGCGATGACGGCATCGATGACTTGTTCGAGAGTGAGCGAATCGGTTTCGATCAATACTGCATCCGGAGCCTGTTTGAGCGGGGCTTCAGACCGCGAGCTGTCCCTTAAGTCGCGTTCGGAAATTTCTTCTGCGATCTGATCGAGATCGACGTCCAAACCCTTTTCCCTAAGTTCTTCCGTTCGACGGCGGGCGCGTTCGGTTGCGGATGCGGTGAGAAAGACTTTAACCTCGGCGTGCGGAAACACTACCGTTCCAATATCTCGTCCCTCCATAACCACGCCTCCGGCTTCACCCATCTTGCGTTGTAGATCGACCAAACGCTTACGCACTCCCTTGATCGCGCTCACCGGCGAAGACAACCTTGTTGCCTCGGGTGTGCGGATCGCCTCGGTAACGTCTTCACCGTCAGCAAAGATGCGCTGTTCGCTACCAATCTTTTCGAAGCGAATGTCAAGCCGGTTTGCCAGAGCGGTAATCCTGGTGTGGTCGGAGATAGGAATCTTTTCCTGAATTACCTTCCACGCAACGGCCCTATACATCGCGCCCGTATCAATGTAGATGTATCCAAGTCTCTCAGCAACCCCTTTGGCCACCGTACTTTTGCCGGCGCCTGCGGGGCCGTCGATCGTCACAATGGGTTTTGTCATTTCATTAATCTCAAGTACGCCTGCCTGATCTCACGAGCTTCTTCGAAGAAACGCATCACCGCTTCGGCGTCGCCTGACGAAAGAGCAGACTTGATCGATTCTAGGTGATTTTCGAATTCATCTATTGCATTGCGAATCGGCTCGGCGTTTGTGATGCATATGTCCCGCCATATTTCGGGCGGGCTGTCGGAGATGCGAGTCAGGTCGCGGAAACTTCCGGCTGCAAGGCGGAGGGCCTTGCTGGTTCTCCCGTGTCTTCCTTCTGAGGAAGTGGAAGGTTGTGCGGCAAGATGGAGCAGCGCCGCTGATATTGCGTGCGGCAGGTGGCTTATGACTGCGACTGCCGCGTCGTGCTCTTCGGGACTCATCACCTCGACTCGCGCGCCGACTCCTTCCACAAACTCTGTCATCTTTCGCAAGGCTTCGAGGTCGGTGTTGTCGGTCGGTGTGAGGACGTAAGTTGCTCCCAGGAACATGTCGGGGAATGCCGCCTCGACGCCTGATTCTTCTGATCCTGCCATCGGGTGTCCGCCAACAAAAGTTATCCCCGACGGCACAAGGGCAGTTGCCTGCTCAACAATCTCAAGTTTGGTGCTGCCGACATCAGTCACTACGCTCCCTTGTTTCAAGCCTTCAACCATTCGCTCCAGCGTAGGTACAACCATGCGCACTGGCGTGCAAATTATGACCAGGTCGGCTTCCGATGCGCCTGTTGCGAAATCGAGTGAATAATCGTCGATCGCCCCCAGAATCTTGGCGCGCATTAGCTTCTGTTCACTTCGCCCAATGCCTATAACTCGACTCGCAAGCGAGTTCTTTTTGGCTGCCATGCCCAAAGAGCCACCGATCAGCCCTACGCCTACGACGGCAACAGTATCAAAGATGGGTTGTCTTTTGTGGCTAGGCATCAGACGTATCTGCCTACCGCGCGCGCCACTGCGGCAAGGTCCTTCATAAGGGTGGCGAAGTTGTCCGGGGTTAGTGATTGAGCGCCATCCTTGAGGGCTTTCTCAGGGTGCGGATGGACCTCGACCATTACACCATCTGCCCCGGCGGCCACAGCTGCTTTAGCAACCGGTGGCACAAGTCGATAACGGCCAGTCCCGTGACTGGGATCGGCGATGATAGGCAAATGACTCAGTTCCAGTACGGCTGGTATGCTGGACACATCAAACGTGTTTCGCGTATAGGTTTCGAATGTCCGAATTCCTCGCTCACAGAGGATGATATCGTAGTTTCCACGGTTAGCGACGTACTCGGCAGCCTGAAGCCATTCCTCGATCGTGGAGGACATACCGCGCTTGAGCATGACCGGCTTCTTAACCGCCCCCACTTCTTGCAAAAGAGAGAAGTTGGTCATGTTACGAGTTCCGATCTGGAGGATGTCGGCGTATCGAGCCACGAGTTCCACATCTCGTGTGTCCATTACCTCAGTGATTATGGGCATTCCCGTAGCTTCACGCGCTTGGGCCAGTATCTTGAGGCCGTCTTCTCCAAGACCCTGAAAGCTGTAAGGCGAGGTTGAGGGTTTGAATGCGCCACCGCGCAGTATGCTTGCTCCTGCTGCCTTGACCGCCTTAGCCACCTCTATTGTCATTTCCTCGTTCTCGACCGAACATGGCCCCGCCATCACGATGACCTTCTGTCCGCCGATATCGACTCCTCCGACGCGCACGATGGTCTTATCAGGTCGAAATTCTCTCGATACAACCTTATACGGCTTTAGGATCGGCACGACTCGCTCGACGTAAGCAAGCGAGGAAAGTTGTTCGGCTATCACCGGCTTCTGATCATCGTGCGCGCCGATAACTCCGACGATGGTCTTCTCGACACCCCTTGACAGATGGACGCCGTATCCGCGCTCCTTGAGGTTGGTTACCAACTCCTCGATATCAGATTCGGTTGCCGACGGAGCGAGTATGATGATCATTAGGCAATCACCTCACTCTTGAGCAGCCCCAAGACCTCGCGCAGAGTCGAAACAAACCGTTCGTTCTGCTCGTCCGTGCCGGTTGTGACGCGAATATGAGTGGGTGCACCGAATATATCGCCAGTGCGTACTATCACCCCGCGCTTCATGAGCTCGGTGAATACTTGCTTGCAGTCACGCTGCACGTCGATCCAGACAAAATTAGCCTGGCTTGGCGTATATGGCAGTCCCATTTTATCCAGCTCTTCGTAGATGTAGCTCTTCGAGCGCTGGTTCTGTTCACGAGTTCGAACGACCTGATGCGGATCCTGCAAGCTTGCAACAGCTCCTGCCTGGGCGACGCTGTTCACGTTGAACGGCAGCCTTACTCTCTCCAGAAGCTCGATCAAGTGAGCCGGTGCCACGCCGTAGCCTATACGAAGTCCTGCTAGCGCGTATATCTTAGAAAACGTTCTTAGCACTATTACGTTTCGACCCTGTCTTACCCATTCAATCGATCGTGTGTAAGCTGGATCGTCAACGTATTCATAGTAGGCTTCATCAAGAACCATTACGCATCGCTTAGGAAGCGCGTCCAGCACGCGCTCAACTTCATCTGCCCAGACTATAGTTCCTGTAGGGTTGTTGGGGTTCGAGATGAAAAACAGTTTCGTACGCTCGTTGACTTTGGCGAGCATTGCGTCGAGATCATGAGTCCAGTTTTTGAGGGGTACCAAGTGTGCTGGACAGTCCATCAATGTTGCAGCGGCGCAGTATTGAACGAAACTCGGGTGTGCTTGCACAATCTCGTCTTCGGCGTCAAGCAAGGCGATTCCGATGTAGTGTATGACTTCGTCCGCTCCGGAGCCGAATATAAGCATATCTGGCTGAACGCCCAAATGCTTCGCCACGGCGTGCCTGAGTTCGTAACAGCTTCCTTCTGGGTATTGGCCAACGTTTTCGAGTGCCGCCCTCATGGCTTCCAAGGCTTTGGGAGATGGTCCAAGCGGGTTTTCATTGGATGCAAGCTTGATGACGTTGTCGATTCCCAGTTCCCTCTTGACTTCCTCGATCGGCTTTCCGGGAACGTATGGCGTCAGCCGCAATATGCATTTTCTACAAAGACCGGTTGATTCAGTCACGCAAAGACCTCCTTGCCACGCAGAAAGGATAGCACAAACTCGCTTGCTTTGGCAAAAGTGTTACCGAGCGTTTTGGGACTTAGATTCTTCTTCGCCGCATTCGGAATAACATTATCCGCAACGTTGTCATTTCAAGCACAGTTTGTCATTCTGGTCACAACCTGTCACTCTGAGCATAACTTGTCGTTCTGATCATAGTTTGTTGGAGCACAACTTGCCACTCTGAGCACAACTTATCATTCTGAGCATAACTTGTCATTCTGGACATACCACGTCATTCTGAGCGAAGCGAAGAATCTATGGGAAAACCGAACTTTAAAGAGGCCATCCTAGGAAATGCGAACAAAGTCCGACCCTAAAGTTTGCCGTTAACAACATTATGCACCTGCGGGTTGTTCTACCGGCAAACTTCCGCAACGACCTCTTCCACCACCGAAAGTCCTTCGCGCAATTGTTCCTCGGTGATTAAGAGCGGCGGGTTGATCTTGATAGTTGATCCACCTACGCCGACCGGGGCGAAAAGCATTACTCCACGTTCTACCGACATCCTTACCACTTCCCAGGCAGTTTCAGGGTCTGGGTTTGTAGTTTGCGGTTCGACGAACTGCAGTGCCATCACTAAACCGACGCCGTCCGCTCGTCCGATACGACCTTGTGAGATTTCGATCATTTTCCGACCTGATTCAAGTAAGACCGGTTGGAGCCTTCGCGCGTTCTCAACAAGATTTTCTTCAAGGATGATTTCAATGTTGGTGAGGGCAGCCGCGGCACAGATCGGGTTGGCCGAGTGTGTGGAAGTCATTTCGCCTGGCCCGTAGAGGTTCATCAATTCCTCGGTTCCTACCACGGCCGAAAGCGGCATTCCACCTGATATTCCCTTGCCAAAGACTGCCAGGTCTGGGACAATTCCAAGGTGTTCAAATCCAAACATCCTTCCGGTCCGGCCAAACCCAGCCTGGATCTCGTCGAGGATTAGAACAGCGCGATGTTCGTCACACCACTTTCTAAGTGCGCGAGCGTAATCGGCCGGAATCAGAAATGCGTTGCAACCCTGATAAGTCTCACTGATTACGCCACACACGCGGCTTGGATTAATACCCTTGTCGGAGAGTGTTCTAGTAAAGACCTCGAACGACATGTCGGGACATCGGAATCCATCGGGGTAGGGGACCTGGACGAAGTCGGCGGTCTCGTTTCCGAGCCATGCTTTGAGTGATGGGATGCCGCCGGCGAGCTGGGCGCCCATCGTCCGACCGTGAAAAGCGTTCTCAAACGACACAATCACGCGCTTTTCGGGTCCGCCGATCTTGAGTCCCATTGTTCTTGCCAGTTTTATGGCACACTCGACCGCCTCTGATCCTGTAGTTAGCAAGAAAATCCTCGACAGATGTGGCGGCAACAAGCTTTTGATCTTAGTAACAAGTCGAGCGCGGATTTCGGTTGGAAAACAGTAGGCGTGATATAGATGGTTGCGCGCTATTTCTTGGATTGCTTCGACGATTCGAGGGTGCGCGTGCCCGGCGCTTGTTACAAGAACCCCCGAGCTGAAGTCTATCCATTGATTTCCGTAAGGGTCCCTAACGAGTGCTCCTTCGCCAGAGTCCCAAATGACCGATGGCTGGCCGCCCATAGAGCGCGGCTCCGCAGTACGCATCTGCTCGAGAATTGGGATCGACTCGGGGACGGGAATTTTCGTTATTATGCGTCGAAAACGCGTTTCAATTCGCCCAACGTCTTTGGGGACCAGTGGAAATTCCTTTGTCGCCAAGAATTCCTCCGTTTGCGGCTAACCGGCTTTGTAGTTAGATAAAACGTGTTCGCCAGCCAAATCCATTCCAAGTTTACCTCTCGTTTCTAAAGACTGTCAACGCGTATTGTTCCCTAGGTTGTTGTGGTAAGCGTATTCTCGTTGGTTCTCCTTGCTTAGTTGAGGAGCATCGAATCACCAAAATCGTCGGAATTGTGCTATATTCGCAATACAATAGCCTCTTCCCAACCCAACAGGTTGGCGAAGTGGGTTGGGTTTTTGCCAGTCGATTCTTGGGTAATACATTTGGACTATTCAGAACTACTACCAATGTGTGGATAAAAATACGGATAATAGCTAATTGTCGGAGCTTTGGGATTGGGGTAGGATGTTCATAGCCGGCGACTGGGAGGATGGTTCCTAGGAACTGAGGCGGAGTATCCTAAGAACCTTCCGGAGCCAGACGGGGGAGACTTTTAAAGCACTGCCTGCCCGCGAAGTTGGCCCCCGGACCAGGTGAGTCCGATCGCGCTTAGTGACCTGCCAGCACGCCGCAAGAGTACGGGACAAGCCCGGCGCCGGCTGGAGATTATAGATAAGGTCGTCCGGTTCATCTCTTTTCTCTCCATCCTTTCGGTCTCGTGGTGGCTGCGAGAATACCGCAGCCACATCTTCCTTTATGTGATAATATAGCCGAAGGGATTCCTCACTTTTCTTGTGAAGCCCTCATGCGTATGGCCATGTCTCAGTTTACACTCATCGCCAGACACTATGATGATCTAATGGCTGGTGTTGGCTATCGGCAATGGGTGGATTACGTAGAGGAAATTATTAGACGCTTGGACCCGACCCTTGTGGCTCACGCACCGGGTCAGAAACCATATACTCCTCCTCACAAAGG
>JAOAGX010000077.1 GCA_026415535.1 Armatimonadota bacterium
GAGTAGGGCATCAGAATGTTGGCGTAGTACTTTGCAGACTGATACATCAGCTCCGACTGATCTACTTCGTCATCGAAGCGCTCGCTTGTCGCCCAATGTTGACCAAACCCGTCCTGCGAAATCAGAAGCCCGTCTTCCTCCACATAACTCATCATAGAATCGGGCCAATGAAGCATGCGTGTTTCTATAAACCGAACCGTCTTCGATCCCAGGCTGATAGTTGATCCGGTTTGAACCACCTCGTAGGGCCAATCCTCGCGATGGAAGTGAGCGAGCAAAGCTTTCTTGCCATTTGGCGAGCAAATAATCTTCTCGGGCTGAACTAGGTCAACGATTTCCGGCAGCGCACCCGAGTGATCTAGTTCGACATGGTTTACTATTATGTAATCGATCCGTGAAGGTTCTGTAACCTGCGATATCTGCCTTACAAGATCAGCTTTGAATGGTTTCTTGACCGTGTCAAAGAGCGCGACTTTCTCATCGACCACCAAGAAGGCATTGTAAGTGCTGCCTTCGGGTGTCGAATACCCGTGGAAATCTCGCACGTTCCAATCTATTGCCCCAACCCAGTAAACGTTCGGTTTTATCTCTATTGACACCATGGTTCATCCTCCTGCACCAAGTAGCAAAAACGCGAAAGCGCGATGACGTATCTTGTTGGTTTCGAAATATTGCTCGTTCCGCGCTTTCGCGAAAAATCAAAGCTGAGCGAGTCTATAAGCCGGGTTCTGTACTCCGAGAACTTCGGAGCGGTGATCATCTATCTACGCACGCGCGTCACCGCGCAGCTTTAGCGGCTAACCCGGGAGGTCGGCGGGCAGCTTCAACCCTCCCCTATTCGGCCTTGCTCCAGGTGGGGTTTGCCAAGCCTCCGCCTCACGACGGAGCTGGTGGTCTCTTACACCACCGTTTCAGCTTTCCCGTGGGACCTCACCACTGCCCCTCTTCTAGCGAGAGAAGGTTATGGTGAGACTACTCCCACGGGGTTTTCTTTTCTGTGGCACTTTCCGTATCCCAAATGACCTGAGCACATTTCGACTCGGCCTAATCGGGACCGTTGCCGCTAGCAACCACCTTGCCCTACGGAGCCCGGACTTTCCTCCCCGAAAATCCGGGGCGATCACCCGACTCGCTCAATTATCATGTTACCATTATCGCACAGGCCACTCAAGGAGCACATAACGAAGCTGTAGCGATAAGACGCCACCGCGAGGTGATTCGGCGTTCATCGGCTATAAGCAAGAGAGCCGCCGAAAACGCATTTATCGACACAACTTAGGTACCTGCTCACTCTTGCAAGCGCAGGTCCCTCATTTTGCCGACAATGACGCGCCGGTCAGGTTGCCATTCTGAGCGTAGCGAAGAATCTCCCGACGTTCAAGAAACGCCTCTATTTTATCGCAACAAATATAACGACCTAGCCAATGTGAGGTACAACGCTTCATCAGCGCAGTGAAACTTTTGTCTCCCGAATCGGCATTGCAACTAAAAAAGACTATCTTAGATCTGAGTCGAACGGGACTACGTCGCAGGTTTCCTGATAGAAAGTCAGCAGGCGCTCCTTGTGAGCAGCGATTACACCGGTAAGATCAGTGTCGTCGATACGATTGTGTAACTCCCAAGGATCTTGTCGCAAATCGTAAAGCTCGTCTTTTTCATAAAGGCGGCGAACGTATTTGAAATCGCGAGTGCGACACATGACAGCCTTGGTATGCTCCGGCCCTCTGCCCGCTTGCAAGCCCACCCTTGGCCAGTAGAAAACAAAAGGATCTCGGCTGCTTAATGATTCCAGCTCCATAGCTTGTGTCTCACCGTGAAGACGACCGCCCTCGCAAAACACGGCATCCCGATGATCGTCCGTTTCGCCAGAGATCACAGGCAACAGAGATTTACCAAAATGCGTGTGACGAGGCCGGATACCTGTGATCGCTTCTACTGTCGCAGGAAAGTCGACCAGTTCCACCAGAGCATCGCTAACCCGCGGCCTTACGGGGATCCATGCAGGTGGCTTGATGAGAAACGGTACTCGGACAAGGCATTCCTCGAAGGTGTTTTGGTTCTTCTCCACAAGGCCATAGTCGCCAGTAAAATCGCCATGGTCGGAAAAGAAAAATACGGCTGTTTCATCGTAAATACCGGCGTCACAAAGAGCCTCTATGAGCATACCGAACAGCCGATCAGACCTGGCGCACATGCCATAATAAGTAGCCCGAAGCTCGTTCCACTGGTCTTCGGTCCAACCCCTGATGTTCTGGCGGATGTGAATACCCTTTAGCATACTAGGCTTGCCGATCCAGTTATCGGGAGTCGGAATTCGCGGCGGCAGTTTGGAGCGGTCAATCATACTGAAAAAGGGATCTTCCACCGCATAGGGCGGGTGTGGGTTGAAAAGCGGCAAGTAAATGCAGAAGGGTGTGCTCTTGTCGGCGTTCTTGATAAAGTCTACTGCGCCAAGAACGTTGTTTAGGTCTCCGTCTCTGCGCATTGGCTCCGAGTCGGGCTTTTCGAGCCGTCCGCCATAAAACGAGAAGTAGGACTCGCTGTCCGGCTCCCCGCACCAGTCAACAGGAAGACCAGGATCAACCGGTCTATTGGAGTAATACTTGAGACTACAATACTCGTCGAAGCCGTTCTGCGCAGGAACAACATCGTTCTTACCTCCCCACCACACAAAGTAGCCGCTCTGTTTGAGAGTTCTAAGCAGCATAGGTTCGTCATGACGAAGCATATAGTGCATTGTCCTGTGGCCGCGTACGTGAGGATACCAACCAGTCATAAACGAGCATCGGCTGGGCGTGCAAACGGGATTCTGACAAAACGCATATCTGAACGAGACCGCGTCCTCACGGGCAAATTGATCGAGGTTGGGGGTTACAGCAGCCGGATTCCCCATATGTCCCAGTACGTCTCCGCGCCACTGGTCAGGGTTGAAGATAACAATGTTGGGAAGTCTGCGTACTCTCCTAGGGCCTTCTTCGGAAGAAGTACTATGCATTGGCTAATCCTCCGTTGACGATCGGATCAGACCTCACAGCACGAGTATACCATTACTTAACAGATACACAGACAGCACACGCGTCAGAAAAGCCTTCTCGGTGCTAAAAAGACCAACGCTCCGAAACGATGTTGCATAAAGAGCTATCCCAGTGCTAGAATCGGGCAAACCGAAATGGAGTTCAGAGAAGTAGGAGAAGTAGAAAGAGCGCGGTTTGACAGTTTCGTCGCCGGATTCGATACAGGCGATCTCCTCCAATCTTTCGAATGGGGAGACTTGAAGGCACGTGGAGGATGGACACCTGTTCGAGTGGTTGCCGAGGAAGACGGTAAAATCGTGGCGGCTGCCTCAATTCTTTTGAGGCCGATTCCAAAGATTGGACGATGTATTGCATACGCTCCACGCGGACCAGTGTTGGACACCCAAAACTCCACGCTTGTTAACGCATTCTGCTGTTTTTTGCGGCAAATCGCTATCAAACATCGTGCAATCCTGCTGAAGATCGATCCGCCTGTTCCAATCGAAGATACAGTAAGCGAAACCAACCTAAGATCAGCAGGATTTCGACCGGTGAAGACCGGTGGATTCGGCGGCACGCAGCCAAAGTGCGTGATGCAGCTCGATCTGGATAAAAGTCTTGAGGAGTTGATGGCATCGTTCAAGCCTAAGTGGCGATATAACATCAGACTAGCCGAAAGGAAAGGTGTGGTTGTAAAGCTCAACTGCGATAAATCCGACCTGCCGGTGTTCTATGAGCTGTTACTTGAAACGGCCGAGCGCGACGGTTTCCGCGTGAGGAGTTTTCAGTATTTCCAAGATATGTGGGACTGTCTAGTTCCGCCAGGTTACATGCGTTTGGTACTGACGTATTATCAGAACCAACCAATCGCGGGGGCGATTGCTTATCTATTCGGCAACAAGGCTTGGTACACTTACGGAGCGTCATCCAACGAGCACCGCAACGTTATGCCAAATCACCTCATGCAATGGAAACTAATTCAGTGGGCCAAAGAGTCTGGGTGTAAGTGGTATGATTTCAGAGGAGTCAGCCCGCGTAGAGATGGCGAACTTGACGAACACTTGCAGGGGCTGAACCGGTTCAAAGAAGGTTTTTCTCCTAGGTTTGTCGAGTACATAGGGGAATACGATATGGTAATATCCCCTCTACTTTATCGACTTTGGGCCTTCGCTATGCCTCGCGTGAGGTCTATACTCAAGCAAACACACCCTGCCGAATGAAACACGACGTTTGGGTTGAAGTCAATCTGGACGCCCTCAAACATAACTTGCAGCAAGTTCGTGCTGTCATCGGCGACCAGGTAAGAATTATGGCCGTGGTTAAAGCAAACGGCTATGGGCACGGGTACGTCGAGCCATCACGTGCCTTTGTCGAATCAGGCGCGGATTCGCTCGCCGTCACTAGAATAGAAGAAGCGCTGACTATACGTAGGGCCGGAATCGGCGCACCAATACTTCTCCTCGCTCCAATTCAACCGGAAAACGCTGAGTCGGCAGTTGAAGCCGATCTAGAAATGACGGTCACAGACTCAACTCTCGTTCGCGCAATCTCGGAGGCAGCTGTTAAGCTGAACCGGACTGCTCATGTGCACGTCAAAATTGATACAGGCATGGGACGCCTCGGACTAGCTCCTGACGATGCACCAGCGCTTTTCCAAACCATTACCCTGCTACCGAACGTCTCCGTAGCCGGAACCTACACGCATTTTGCTACTGCAGCAGAGCCCGACATCACTCCTGCACGCAATCAGCTCGAACTATTCCGCCGAGTGCTCATGGCCCTCGAAGCAATGCAATTCGATCCGGGTCGAGCTCACGCAGCTAACAGTGCAGCAACCCTAAGAATGCCTGATGCACGACTGGAAATGGTTCGCCTCGGAACAATCCTCTATGGACAATATCCATCTCCACACGTTCCGAGAGATCTCGATCTCAAGCCCACTTGGAAACTCAAGGCGCGCATCTGCCAGTTAAGAGACCTGCCGTCAGCCACACCGATTGGCTATGGCTACGAGTATGTTACCAAACGTCGAACTCGAACAGCGGTCATTCCAATCGGTTTCGCAGACGGGTTTACGCTGGTTCCGGAAGGACCGATCTACCGACAGGGAGTGTTCGCATTTGCAGCTCGCAAGATGAGACGGTTCCCATTCGTTGAGGTACGAGGTCAACAAGCCCCGGTAATTGGACGAGTCGCGATGCAGATGACCATCCTCGACGTAACGAACGTGCCCGGAGTAGAGGTTGGTGACGAAGTTACAGTGCCAGCAATGCGAATCCCGACAAACCCGTTGCTACCCAGAGTTTACAAGGATTCAATTTTAGCCTGATCATTGGAAGCACCAAGCGCGGTTTCTGATCACAGGTCGGCGCGTGAACTAAAGTTCAGTCTCAAAGGAGATCCTTCGCTTCGCTCAGGATGACGACCGATAGCATTCAGATTGCTCATGGCGACGACCAGTAGCATTTTGAATCGCTCAGGATGGCGGATCGGCGCCTTTCGAAGTGCCACTTAACCCGAAATCTTTGATGGTTCGTAGACGTCTTCAGCCCCTAAACCGGCATGGTTGCATAACCAAACCCAATATTTCAGCTTACAAAGCATCCCAAAGCCGTCACTTCGAGCGGTTGGGCGGATTTTTTCGAAGATCATCAAGAATGCGCGGGAAGTACTGAGCCAGGGCAACCTGCAATGATGCTGCAAACGGTACAGCAACGATCATACCAACCACCCCAAATAGTCGCGCCCCCAAGGCCAATGAAAATAGCATCAGCACAGGGTGCACTCCAACGTTTCCTCCCACTATTTTCGGCGCAACAACAAGGTCGAACAACAAAAAATTTTGAACTGCAAGTCCTACCGTCACGCCTGCCGTATATCCTAGCGAGTGGCCTGTTGCAAGAGCCGCCGTGCCAGCAGCCAAAATCGTGGTCAATGCCCCGATATACGGAACAAGATACAATAAGCCGGAAAAGCCTCCGATAATAAGCGCGTAGTCCAGTCCAGCTGTACTTAGCCAAATACTTGCAAACACGCTGTAAACGACGGCCACTGCTACCATTCCTCTGACGTACCTCGCAAATACGCCGCCGACGGCGGCGCTGGTGCGCATCAGTCGATCTTTATACTTTTCCGGCGTGAGGTGGACGACCTTTGCCTTGATATAATCTAGGTCCTTCAGAAGCCAGAGAGTGGCAAGCGGAATGATTATTATCCAAAGCAGCTTCGAAACAACCGTGCTAAGCGCACTTGCCACAAAAGCCAGAGAATTCGTGGCTGCCCTTTCGATCTGTGTTGAAAAATGACTAGCCATTTCGCTCGCTGTTGTCGGGAGATGAAGCCTTTCCAGAAGCAACTTATGACTGGCTAGTATAATGTTAATTGCTTCTGTGGCTCGCTTGATATAGTTGGGCAAGTTCTCTGCAAGTTGTCCTGCTTGTTCGGCCAACCTCGGAACGAGTAATAAGCCGACCAAAACGAAGACAATTGCAAAACCAAGCCCCACCATCGCCACTCCAAGTCCACGCGACACGTGCCGTTGACCCAACCAATCGACTATTGGATCGAGTAGGAGCGCAAAGACGAGTGCTATGGCAAACGGAGGAACCACCTCCAAAACTGGAGCTATTATCGGCACGTACAGGTGTTGGAAGAGATAGACCGCCGCGGCAAGCGCTACCAACAGTGCCGCCACCGTCATTACGCGGGGATATTGAGAGTTATGCATGTCCAATCTACGCGCTCAAAAGCTCCTTGAGCCTCTTAAGGGCTTTTTGCTGCAACCGCGACACGTGCATCTGCGAAATGTTTAATCGTTTCGCCACCTCGGTCTGAGACATGTCGCGAAAGAATCTGTAGTAGATAATGGCTTTCTCACGAGCGTCGAGGCAATCGATTGCCTGCTTGAGATCGCCGTAGGACTCGATACTCTGAAGGGAAACGTCCATGTCGCCAACGAACTCAGCTAGGCTAAGAGGGGCAGAATCTCCCTCATTCACAAGTTTGCTGTCAAGCGAAACCGTGTCATAAGCATTACCGAGTTCGATTGCTTCCAGGGTTTCTTCTTCAGTTGCGCCGATCTGAGCAGCAATCTCCTGGATAGTAGGCGGGTGGCCGAGTTTTTGGCTGAGCTCCTCAGCAACTTTATTTGCAGCCAGGTTGAGTTCTTGAAGCCGCCTTGGAACTTTTAGACTCCAAGCTTTATCCCGAAAATGTCTTCTGATTTCTCCGACTATGGTCGGCGTGGCATAAGTAGAAAACTTGGTGCCTCTGTCGGGATCGAACCGGTCTATGGCATTGATCAGCCCGATTACTCCTACCTGGACAAGATCCTCAAGCGGTTCCCCTCTGTTGGCGAACTTCCCGGCGAGAAAACGCACGAGGTTTTGGTGCATCATTACCAGTTGATCCCGCAACTTGGGATCGCGGGTCTTGATGTACTGGCGGAATAGTTCCTCGGTTTCCTCCTCGGTCCACTCCGCAACACCGCCTTTTTTGTGCGCCGGGGAACTATCGCTGTCCCACATGCTTTACCATCCGCACTCGCGTGCCGTCAGGCCCGGGTTCTATCTTTATCTCGTCTACCAGCAGCGTGATAAGCAGAGCACCAAGGTCCTCTTTGTCCTGGTCGTCGCTCGAGTCGGCTTCGTCCTTTCTGCTACCAGCCGTGTCAATAATGTCAACTGTGAGTTTGTCGGGAGTAATTTCGCTTCGCAGCACAATAGTCGAGTCGGATCTGCGATTTCTCTCAGCCCACTCAACCGAAGTTGTGCAAGCCTCACCAACCGCAAGCCTAATATCTTCGACCTCGTCGTATGAAAACCGCATTCTGCTGGCGACACCGAGCATGACGAGCCTTGCAACTCCGACGAACTCGGGCCTGCAGGGGATTATCAATTCCACCTGCGCCGGGCTGTCACCGTTACCCACGTCTACGCCGTCTCCTTTCCAGCAGCCGTGTGCATTTCCTGTTCGGAATTGTGTATGTCGAAGATCTTGTCAAGACCGGTAATCTCAAAGACGCGTCTAATGCGGGCGTTGGGACAGATGAGCATCAAATTGCCGTCGATTTCACGCAGCCTCTTCAAACCTCCGATCAGAACCCCTAGAGCCGTGCTGTCAAGGTAATCGACGTCGGTGAGATCTACTACAATCTCCTTAGCACCCTGCTCAAGCAGCGAGATCATTTGCTGCTTCAATTGTGGCGCCGTGTAAACATCCACTTCGCCCTGAAGACCTATGATCGGCACATTCTTTTCAGAAGTCCGAGTTTCCATTTTGAAGTTCACGTTCATCTCCCCTCATCACAGGACCCGAGCTCGCCGGCAGCACATCATCTGCGCGTCAGCCGACGCAATGGCCTCTTTTTCTTGCCCCGCCCAAAGCAAGCTCATTGCAAAAAAACTATCCGGCACCCCCTAGGTTCGCAAAAGCTCTTTCAAAAACTAGGTATCCGATCCCTCAGCTGACTCCCCCTTCCTACGAGCCATAGCCTGCTTACCCGCATCGATCGCGCTTTGCACCTTTACCTTGGTAGTCTCCAGGAGCTCTTTGCTCTTCTTTACCAATTCCTCGCTGGATTCAGACAGGTCTTGGCCCACCTTATTCGCCTTCTTTTTCAGCTCTTCTGCAGCAGTGGCAATGTCCTGCCTGGTCTCCGAACCGGACTTGGGAGCTAGCAACAGTGCAGTCACGGCGCCTATTATCGCC
>JAOAGX010000078.1 GCA_026415535.1 Armatimonadota bacterium
GATGTGTATAAGAGACAGGATCGAATTCGCCCTCTACGATGACGCTGGCAACCTAGTCGGCAGTGCGTTCGACATTATCAATGACCTGGAGCCGGGCGAAACATGGCGATTCACAGCAGATGTGTTTGAGAATAGCGCCACACACGCCCGGTTCAAAGGCATCACGGCTTTCTAGATGTCCAACTAATGTTGTTGATTTTTCTTTCTCGATTTTGTATCTTCATCAGTTCGCTTCGGCCGCGAAATTAGACGCACTTCCCCGAGAAGTTCTTTATTAGCCTTGTTCTACAGCAAGCGTAGTAGTTGAACGTGAGCCAGTTTCCCCACGCGGCGAGTTGCATCCAGCCTCGTGCGGGCTTTGTGCTGGGTCGCGACTGAAGTTGCGCACTCCATGAGCCTTATGAAATCACTTGTCGGATACTCTACAATGTCGATGTTTCGGTAAGTGCCACCGCGAAAGCGCCCATCAGGCCCATCAACTCACCATTTGCCGCAGGTACTATTTCGACGTCTTTTGCAAGCTCGGGCATTGCTCGTTCTCTAACAACTTTTCGTACCGGTTCGAATAGCATATCTCCAGCTTTTGTGACTCCGCCGCCGATAATCACGAGTCTGGGGTTGAAAATGTTGACAACATTGGCGACCCCAATACCGAGGTTTTCCATGCACTCAAACCACACTCGAGACGCAAACTCGTCGCCCTTTCTCGCTGCACGTGCAACCATCTCTGCCGTGACTTCGCCTGGTGAAGCGATCCAGTCCCACAAGACGGTTTTTGGCTTGGAGGCCAGCCTATCGCGTGCGATGCGAGCGATCGACGTGCCGGAAGCAAGTGATTCCAAGCAACCGCGGTCTCCACATGGGCAAGGTGGTCCTTCGGGTCTGATTTTGTGGTGACCAATCTCTCCGGCATTTTCGCCGTAGCCACGGTATATTTTGCCATTGGCTATGATGCCGCCGCCAATGCCGGTTCCTACGATCAAAAAAACGAAGTCATCCACACCCTTGCCTGCGCCGAAAAAGTGTTCGCCCATAGCGGCAGCGTTGGCGTCGTTTTCGAGGTAGGCAGGAACATCAAATTCATTGCCAAACTCGTGCGTAAGGCAAATACCCTGCCAGCCGGGTAGGTTTGGAACGACGTGTATTATGCCGGACCTGCGATCAAGTGGCCCTCCGCAGCCTATTCCGATTGCGTCGACCTTAGCGCCGGACTCGCACACCACCTCATGCGCCGCTGCTTTAAGTCGAGTCAATGCCTGAGCCGGGCCAAGGTGTCCCCTAGTTTCGATTCGCTTCTTTGCTAAAACCGTCCCCGTCTCGTCCGCAACACCAACTATCGATTTTGTTCCTCCGATGTCAAAGCCAAGTATGTGCAAGGGCGTCTTCACCTTCTAACCGAGTTGATTTGTTTTCGGCAGGAGATCCTTCGCTTCGCTCAGGATGACATGTGTCGTCGAATCTACGCGAAGACGTTGTCAGTTGATGAGCATCGGATTGCCGGAAGTTTTTCATACAACAGCATCACATTTACGAGTAATTGCCTTCTGCCTTCCATACGTCCAGCATGGCGTGGTATCTGGAAAGTCTCATCCCCGTATAAATGCAATTGGAGGTAGAAAAGATATATCCACCGCCTGGCATTCCGTGCTTGAGTGCGTATCGTGCCGACTCGCGCACTTCGTCTTCCGTGCCGGTGTCGAGCAGGCCGCAGTTTACGTTACCTATAAGGCAGACTCGATCCCCATACAGCCTCTTAACCTCAGCGATATCTACACCTGCCTGCGGGTCAAGCGAGTGGAGCGCGTGCGGGTTTGCCTGGACGAGCTGATCGATGATCGGCATAATGTTGCCGTCTGTGTGCTTGATTGTATAGAATCCCATATCACGTTGGCCCTGGATGAGTCGAGCGAGGTATGGCGTGACAAACTCACTAAACTGCGCCGGACTTAGGAACGGACCTGTGTTCAGGCAGTAATCCGAGCACAATGCAAACCCGTCGAGTCCTCCGTGCTTGGCAAGTTGTTCTTGATATGCAAGCGCATTGTCAACTGCTGCTGATGCTTCGCGTTTGAGTCCTTCGGGATCATCGACCATGCGGTAGCTGAACGACTCCATATGTTGGCCATCAGGTATGCCAAAAGTCGCGTCACCGTGCAGCATCAAGAAGTATTTGTCGCCAGTTTTGTCTCTGACGATGTCTATTAGTCGAATGGTTTCCTCCAGTGTGCCCGGGTTAGGGTGAAGGAATATCGCGCTGTGTTCATAGCGCTCGGCGGTCATTATGAACGTGTCCGCTATATCCTCGCGATGGAGCTGACGTTCCTTTTCTTCCATCTGCTGCCATTGACTGTAGGCTCGGTGCAGAGGGTGGACCTTTCCAAAAGCCTCCATTGTGAGGAAGAAGACGAGTTCAAAGTGTGGCACCCGGCCGGTCAGCGGTCTGCGTTCAAGTGCGGCAATGAAACGTTCACGTGGGGTCATTGCTACTCTACCTCGACAATTTCATACTCTCGGCTCCCAAGCCCTATCTTAGCAGCTTCTTCCACCTGCAGATACGGGTCTTTGCCGTGGATTTTTTCGAACAGGTGACCGGGGACGTCGCGGATCTCAAGCGGTGGCGGAAGTGAGCCCGGGATATAATTTTCTATCCTGACGGAATCGATTGAAGCCTGTTCGACGGCCACAATGTCTTCGCTCAAGAATATTCCTACATCGGGTACGATCGCGGGCGACGAGAACCCCCAGCAATCGCAGAACGGGGTCACCGAGCATACGTGATTGATAAACAATATGCGCCCCCGCTCGAAAGTATCCAAGCATGCCTTTGTGACACGCGCCATACCGGCCTGAAACTGTCTTATACCCTCTTCGTTGATCTTGATTGCGTTATGCGGGCAACAGTTTACGCAGTGCATACAATAGCGACAGTGGTGGAGGTTTATTCTTAGTTTGTCTTCTTTGTTGAAGGAGACGGCACCTGTAGGACAATTCTCGCGGCAAAGGTAGCAATGAACGCAGAGGTCGGTGTTCCATTCGAACTCGGTGTCGATCAGCACGTGGATATCGCATCGACTCTTATGGGTGACGCATCCCATTGCGACGTTCTTGATCGCACCGCCCCAGCCACACTGGCCATGTCCCTTGCCATGGCTCAAAACTACCATTGCGTCAGCATTTGCGATCTCGCCGCATATCTGAACGTTCTCGAGCGACAAGTACCCGATCGGCGCGTTTACAAAGTATCGCTCATTGTGGCCTGCCGCTTCGACAAGACGAGCGCCTAAGGTTTCCTCTGTGTATCCGCGAGCCTTAGCGCCAGGAACGGCTCCTCTGCCGTCGGTCACAAATGGCATGCCTCCGGCTTCTTTGATTTCTTGGATCAACGTCCTCACAAAAATCGGGGGAATGGTCGTGTACCCAATGTTGAAACCCAAATGCATCTTAATTGCTATAGTTTTTCCCTCGAACATAGCCTTCAGAGGGAAGTGGGCTAACGCACGCCTGAATTTGGCTGGCAGGCTAGCATCTGCCCTCAACGCACTCATCTTTGCGGATGCAAAGTAGACTTTACTCATTGCTCACGAATCTCTTGCCTTTCGATTCCTAATACCCTCTTTGTAGTCGCACGTCGAAAAGCCCCGCCTTGAGAACCCTCTAGACGGGGCTTGTGAAGCGCTACAGTATTCTCGTTCTCGAGCGCAATATATCGCGCTCTCCTCATTTTATACCCTTTTCAGTGAAGTCGTATCGCATTCGGCACAATGCAAAATGTCCGGGCGTCGCAAAGGATTCTTCGCCCTACTTAGCATAACACGCTCAAAGGCACGCTTTTCTATACCACTCGGACCATGGCAGTAGGTCCCATGCACTCCCTTGTCGGGGAGACGACTGCTAGGCTGGTCTAGCGGTGCCGTCATTCCAAAGTAGAGTATTAGACCTACTGTGAGCAAGATCACCAGCACGATCATCGCCGTGATCCACCCTGCGCCTATGGACTCATCCCGCCTAGTTCTGTCCATTGCATCTTGTCTCCAGTCACCACAGTTTACAGTCCTACCACTCAGGTGTCAACACCGAGACTTTGCTTCCGTGCTGATTACTCAAAAGTGCTGCCAGCCTTGCGGCATTGGGCCTTCCGTACCTGATGGGTAGACGAGCGTGACGCTGGTATCCTCGATAATCTCCCCTATCACGCGAGCGGTTGAACCTGTCGATTCGATTGCGTCGATCACTGCTGGAACGTCTGCGGGGTTGCTTGTGATAAGGAGTTCATAGTCTTCCCCGCCTGCCGCTGCTAGGGTGACCGGGTCGGCGTCAAGCCGCGCGGCAGCGATGTGCAGGTCCTGGGAGACAGGAAGCTCGCTTGCGCTAACGCGCGCCCCAACACCAGACGCGGCGCAGAGCCTGGGCAAATCCGATGATAGACCATCCGACAGGTCCATCATCGCGTGGACTTTTCCTGTCTTTACTGCGGCTCGCGCTTCGAAGACTCTTGGCTCCGGTTTCAGGTGACGCTCGACACAGAACTCGCTCGCCCTGCGCGCGTCGGCAAGGCCGAGTTTGAGAAGCAGTTGCAGTCCAGCCAACGAATCGCCGAGCGTGTTCGTCACCAGGATTGCGTCGCCTGGCCTAGCGCCGTCGCGCCTTGCGATCATTTCGCGTTCAACCAGGCCGAGTTGGGTCACGTTAATCACTATTCCGACGGAGCTTCCGACCGTATCTCCGCCAGCAATCGCGCTCCCGAACGCGAAGTTGGCATCTGCTAGTCCCTGATATATAAACTCGACAGACTCTACGTCTACGTCCGGCAACCCTATCGAAACGAACGAATACGTCGGCTCGCCGCCCATAGCTGCAATATCGCTGATGTTTACTGCCGCACTTTTCCAGCCCAAAAGATATGGCTCGTTGATCTCCATTCGAAAATGGGTGTTCTCAACAAGGAGGTCGGTGGTGACGATGAGAAGACGTTCGCCGAGGTCAATTAGCGCAGCGTCGTCGCCGATCCCAAGCTTCAGATCTCCACCTACTGGTGCGCCGTAGTTTTTTTGTATTAGTCTAATAACGGCGTTTTCTCCGCCGAAGTCGGAGATTTTCATTGACGTAGTGTTTCGGATCTTCCTCCAGGCTTCTACTGGTACAAGGTGGAAATACTTTGCACACCCCTTATTTCCCCAGCGGGGTTGGGGTCGGATTCAGCCATGCCTGCGGCGTAATTATTTTAGCCCTTTTTGAAACTCAGATTCTTTGCTTTGTCCAGAATGACGCCAGTGAAACTTCTTCGTCTTGAACGAAGGTAGTAATCTCAGGCAAGGCCGGTCTGTTTGATTCCGACTGCTTCCTACTCGCCCTTCCGTTTGCTTGCCAATCCGTTGTGGCTATTAGCTTTCGACTTACCATTTCCGCCGTTGAACTCGTGTTCGCTCGGCTCTATCGGCCTGTCGGTGCGGGTAACGGAAATCGTGCGCAATCGGCCGTCTTCGACTTTCTCGACTTTAAAGTCCAGGTTCGAATAACTAATCGTCTCGCCCTCGTTCGGCTGCCTGCCGAATAGGTCGAAGACGAACCCTCCTATCGTCTCGTAATCTTCACTTTCTGGAATATCGAATTTCATCTGCTCGTTGAGGTCGTCCACGCTCATTCGCGCGTTCACAATGGCGTGATCCTCATCGATTATCTGGATTAGCGGTTCTTCCACGTCGTATTCGTCTCGGATTTCGCCGACGATTTCTTCGATCAGATCTTCAAGGGTTACTAGGCCGGCTGTACCGCCGTATTCATCCCTGACTATGGCCATCTGTATGTTGCCGCGTTTGAACTCGGCTAGCAGTTCATCCACGTCCTTGGTTTCCGGGATGAAGTAAGCCTCGCGCATTACGGCTTTGATATCGAACAGGCGCTTGTCCTGTCGTAGGATTGGCAGAAGATCCTTAGCGTGGACAATTCCAACAATGTGGTCTACGTTCTCGTCGTATATAGGGATGCGCGTGTGACCGGTAGTGGTGATCAGGTCGAGGAGATCGTCGAGTGAACTAGTGATAGGTGCGGCTTTCATATCGGTCCGCGGTTTCATCACCTGTCGAACAACCGTGTCGGTGAAGTCGAAGATGGAGTGGATCATTTCCTTCTCTTCTTCTTCGATTACCCCCTCTTCTTCACCGGCTTCGACGAGCATCTTTAGTTCTTCTTCGGTGAGTATTGGGGCAGAGAACCTTACATGTGCTCCGAACGGCCTGACCACCAGATCGCTGACAAAGCTGACAGTTTTCACCGCCGGTAAGGCCAGCACGGATAACCAGTATATTGGACGAGACAATAGAAGCGCCAGCTTTTCGGCGTGTAGCATGGCCAGGCTCTTCGGTGCGATCTCTCCCAAAACCAGTGTGACAAAGCCGATTACGCAAGTCATTAAGAAAACGGCCGTGCCTCGTGCGGTTTCAGGAGCCAATCCGAACACCTGTAACCATCGAGCGGGAATCCCTGCGATGTTGACCGCCGTGAGTGCCGAGGCTAGGAATCCGACCAGTGTAACGCCAATCTGCACGGTGGCCATGAAGTTGGTGGGCCTGTCTAGCAGCTTTTGTACGATCTCGGCCCTGATGTCGCCTTCTTCCACAAGCTGTCTGATGCGCGTTCTCCTAACCGATACCAGAGCCATTTCTGCGGCCGCGAAGAACGCGTTCAACAGCACCAGTAAGAGTATAAGTGCAACTTGGAGCAGTATACGGTTTGGGTCCTCGTCCACTTTCGTGCCACCCTCTTAGATCACGGGGCCAAGAACATAGTAAGCCACACTGCTTATAAGCGTGGCTACCAGTGCTCCCGTTACGACTTCACGAAGGGTGTGTATGCCTCCTTCCACTCTACTCTGTGCTACAAGGGCCGCTAGTGCGAAAGCCATTGCGCCCACTGCAAGCTTCTTCGAAGTAAAAAGTATCGTAGTTGCCAGGAAGAATCCTAGAGCCGCATGTCCACTCACGATTCCTCCTCGCCATAGTTTTCCCCTCCCGCCGGCAACTTTCCACATGGTAATCGTTGTAGCCACTAGTATTGACGCCACAACCAGCACAGTTGCCAAATCAGGAGGGTGAAGACCGATTTCTTCCACAAGTCTTTGTTTGTTTCCTCCCAGGAAGAGCAGAAATCCTATGGCAAGAGCGTTGAGTGTTGTAATCAACACTGCACCCGCGGCAATGTCCTTGGCGAACTTTGCGAGCGGGTGATACGTTTGCGTCACCAAGTCGGTTACTGCTTCGATTGCCGTATTGAACATCTCCGCTGCCAAAACGAGGGTGATGGTGAACAGCAGCACCATTACTTCGGTCCGCGAAAGCCCAAATATCAGGCTTACGATCAACACCATCAGCAGCGTGAGGAAGTGGAACCTCATATGCCGCTGCGTCCGCAGGACGTGTACCACGCCCTCAATTGCATATTTGAACCCATTCAACGGGTTTGCAAAAAACCTCATTTGGCCCTTTTTACATTTGTTCCCGCGCGACTGTGATTAGCGGGATCATTGCCTTTCCTATTTACTCTTTGTGTCATCGCTACTTATCGCTTCACCACTACTCAACAACTCGTCTTGTCGCGCAAACATTCGCTTTTCATCTTCCGGGCTCTCGTGATCGTAACCCAGGAGGTGCAGCAGTCCGTGCACGAGAAGCAATTCAATTTCTTTGTCAAGGCTGTGTCCATGTTCTTCGGCTTGACGAGCTGCCGTTTCGACGGAGATTACCACATCTCCCAGCACATTACCGCCTTCCGCTCCGAAGTCATCGCCTTCAAGCTGCGAGAAGGCGAGCACATCCGTTGGTGCATCCACGCCTCGATAGTCTCGATTAAGTACACGCACCATTTCGTCATCCGCGAGGAGCACGCTCACTTCGGTGTCGTCGGGGCAGTTTTCAACCGAGAGCAGCCGTCGAGCCACGCTCCTCAGGCGCGGCATTTTCACCTTCGTCCCTTGCGAGTTCCGAATCAGAATCTGCGTTTGTCGTAACCTTCTTTCCATTCGCCGGCGCAGGCTCCGGATACTCGATGCGCGCATGCATCGTGCCCAGCAGCGCTCGAGCGAAGCTCGCCGTAATCTTACTAACTTCCTTGAAAGTAAGTTCGGACTCATCCAACTGGCCATCTCGCAGCCTATCGGCAACCACTCTGTTAACCAACATCTCGATCTTGGCCGGGGTTGGCTTGTCGAGGCAACGCGAAGCTGCCTCTGCTGAGTCAGCGAGCATAACGATGGCTGCTTCCTTGGTCTGCGGTTTTGGCCCGGGGTATCTGAATTGTTGCTCTAGTGCAGTTGATGGGTCGAACTCGTCCGTAAACTGGTTGTAGAAGTATTGTACCAGCGATGTCCCGTGATGCTGAGCGATCACGTCCATCACGACCTTTGGCAGACGATACTCCTTGGCGATCTCAATCCCGTCTTTAATATGGCTTGTAATCACCAGTGTCGAGAGGGTGGGGTTCATGTTATCGTGTACGTTTTCTACATGTTGGTTTTCGACAAAGAAGTGCGGTCTGCGTAGCTTGCCGATGTCGTGGTAGTAGGACGCGACGCGTGCAAGGAGCGTGTCTGCACCAATAGCGGCAGCGGCGTTCTCGGCCAGATGTCCGACCGCCATTGAATGCGTATACGCTGTCTCTTATACACATCT
>JAOAGX010000079.1 GCA_026415535.1 Armatimonadota bacterium
ATCCTGTGAAGCTCAACCAGGAGGAAGGCAATCCACAGCATAGACCTTCCGCCGACAGGTCGCGCCCCGGTGTGAGGATCGGTACACTCCAGTGTCGTCCGGTTTACTGGGTTGAGCAGGTTATGGTCTTCGTAGGTGCGACCCGGAACCAAATTCCGGATCACAAATCGCGCCGAGTGTTCCGCCGCTTGCGCGTATTTGGGGTCTTCTGTCACTTCGGCCAACTGTGCCAGGAACAGGGCCGACGGAGCGGTCTGAGAACCTGAACGGGCAGGGGAAAGGGGTATATGGTCAGGACCGTACCACGCTGGGATCGCTCCGCTACGCTGTCTTGCGGCGAGTAGAAAATCGGCGTAGCTCTGGGCACGTTCTACTGTGCGTATATCGGGCTCGATACGCTTGTGCCACTCAAGAAGCCAATAAAGCTCGGTGGAGCACTCAACCGTATTGTAGGTAGCTCCACCAATGTCCGCTTGGCAGCCGAGCCAAAGCTTGCGCACGGGATCGTAGCGAGTTGGAAAAAGGCCTTTGTCCTGCGGCGAGGTAAGCAACAGGTCCTTAAGAGCACGTGCCTGGTCAATAAGCCGGTTGTCGCCGATTCGCATACCTTCCGCATACATACCGCAAGCAGCCTGCGCGTCGGGGTGCTCAAACAACGCATATGAGGTGCGCCTTGCCTTGATTGTCGGCTTGTCTTGCAGACCGGATCGGCTATCCGAGCTTGCTTTGGTTTCCTTGCCGAAGTAACGAGAGCCGTAGTTCAACCAGATAAACCTTGATACTTGTCCATGAGCGGCTTCGGCTGGACAGTCGGCGTCCAGAATCAAGTGAAACCCGAACTTGAGTCGGTTTTCGCAGAGGCGACGTGAATGTGACAGGTCATGGCGGCAGTAGTTAGCGTCGTGAACTTGTTCGTACCCACAGAAACCGTATGAAACGAGAGGAGCGTGCAAAAGCCCGTTGGTGAGATCTACGTCCAGGCACGATGGCATGGGTCTATGAGTTGCAAGCAGTCGGAGATCAGGCACGATCGCAACTGCGAGACGACTTATCCGCACAATCGCCGCAGGCGCGTGAAAGAAGCAGTCTCCTATTACGTGATCCATTGCCGGCCGGAGGTTCGGAACCCAAACATAATCAGGCTGCGTTCCCACTGGAAGTGGTTTTCCGTCAGGCACGAAGGCGTAGCTTGCCATGAAATACTCAATAAGCGGCGAGGACCACGATCGCTGGATTTCGTCTTCGTAGACCACATGTGCCACATTGGAGCTGTCCTCCAAGCTTATTGTGCACTTAAGCTTGTGGCCGAGCGCATTTCCGCTTAGCTCAACGGCAACAGACGCATCGTCGTGGTGGACAACGCGGACTTCCGAGTACGGCATCCGAAGCGAGTCGCGAGTTACGGTGAAAAGGTGGACCCGCTCGCCGACGATCATAGGCGAGGCGCAAACGCGATGCTCACTGGACGGAATCAAGTTCCTGTGAACAGATGAGAGTAGGAGACGGAAGCGTCCCCTGTGATCGGCTGCATAAAACTCCTGGACATAGCCGCCATCCACAAGGTTGAAACTGACACGGACACGACCGTTGCAGATCTCTGTCCGCTCCGGGCCCGTTTCGGCGGTTATATTGCCACGCCTGATTTCCACGAATTGAGCTCCCGTTAATCCGGTGTTTCTTATTAAATTGATCGGGTTGCAGTATCGGGTTCATCAGGCTCGCGCACCGCTACCTGAGCCGCAGATAGCTTATCACGTTAAGGCTGAGCTGTCCATATAGATTTTGGAGACTTATGGTGAAATCTTCGACAAATTATTGCAAGCACACATTGAATTTCAGGGGTCCTTCCCCTATAGGTTTTTTGCTGGAGAATATTTCCCCAGAAAATGTTGTTGATCTGTATTGACACGCTATCAGTGACGTGTTAGCATTTTGTCTACCACCATATGTAGTGTTTCGACAGGGGCGGCTGTCAAGTTCGCGGAACCGGGGTTTACTGCAAAACTGTCCGCTTACGACGAATGAAGTGTCCATTTTGCGGATTTCAAGAAGACAAGGTTGTAGAGTCGCGCAGCGTCCAGGATGGCGCGAGCACCAGACGCAGACGCGAGTGCCTTGCTTGCGGTAGAAGATTTACCACGCTAGAGCAGGTGGTTCAACTGCCGGTGTTGGTCGTAAAGCGGGACGGCAGAAGAGAAAACTTTGACCGAGAGAAAATCCTTCGTGGTATGATGCTGGCCTGTCAGAAGCGACCTGTGGCTACCGAGACCCTTGAATCCGCCGTCGACGAGATTGAACGCAAGGTCTACGACCTAGGCCAGAAAGAAATCACGTCTCAAGTGATCGGCGAGATGGTTATAGATGCTCTGCACAGGATTGATCAGGTGGCCTATGTGAGGTTTGCTTCGGTCTATCGGCAGTTCGAGGATATTGGTCAGTTTGGTGAAATAGTCGAGATGCTCAGCCGGAGGGGCCGCCGCAGACGGACAAGACGAGCAAGAGGTTAATCCAATTAAGTCATCGGGGACTTGCTCTGACTCGGTGTTATTGTGCGTTTGGGGAACAAGGTTGCCAAAAACTTTGACAATACCGAAACGTCCCGTCATTCTGAGCATAGCGAAGAATTTCGGCATCGTGCGTCATTCTGAGCGCAGCGAAGAATCTCGGAGCCATAGAGACTACTCGGCGAACTTGGTGCAAGAATCAGGTGTTCCACAAGTAATTTGTTGATGCCAGGAGGGCGTAGAAATGTTGACTAAGAACGCATTGACTGTTCTTGAGAAGAGGTACCTGCGCAAGGACGAAGAGGGTAACCTCATAGAGGACCCGGAGGGCATGTTCAGGCGTGTGGCCAGCGCTGTTGCCGAGGCGGAGCTCAATTACGGTGCCTCGGCCAAGCACGTCGAAGGTCTCGCAGGCGAGTTCTACGAGTTTATGGCGAACCTGGAGTTCCTTCCGAACAGCCCCACTCTTATGAATGCCGGCAGAGACCTCGGGCAGCTTTCCGCTTGTTTTGTTCTGCCTATCGATGACTCGATGGAGTCGATATTCGAAACAGTCAAGAACACTGCCCTCATCCATAAGAGCGGTGGCGGAACAGGATTCTCTTTCTCTAGGTTGCGACCGGCTCAGGATGTTGTCAAGTCCACCAACGGCGTGTCTAGCGGTCCCGTTTCGTTTATGCAGGTTTTCAATGCTGCTACCGAAGCAATCAAGCAGGGCGGCACTCGACGTGGGGCGAACATGGGCTGTCTGCGGGTTGATCACCCCGACATCTTGGAGTTCATCACTTGCAAGCAGAACACTGCCAATCTTACGAATTTCAACATCAGCGTCCTCCTGACTGAGGAATTTATGGAGGCTGTTGTGGCGGGGCGGGACTACGACCTCATCAGTCCGCGAACAGGTCGGCCTGTGAAGACCCTCAATGCTGCGAAGGTGTTCGATTTGATCGTAAACATGGCCTGGGCGAACGGCGAGCCCGGGGTCATCTTTATCGACCGTGTCAACCGCGACAACCCCACGCCACACCTTGGCGAGATTGAGAGCACGAATCCGTGCGTTACAGGCGACACGCTTATTTATACGGATTCTGGTCTGCGCAGAATTGCTGATCTCTATCGCGAGCAAAACTTGCCGATGCTCACGCTCGACAGTCGATTTTTGGGAGTGCACTCAGCTAGAACGGCGCGCATTGTTCGCACCGGCACAAGACAAGTTTTTCGCCTACGTACAGTTGAGGGCTACGAAGTGCGTCTGACTGCCGATCACAAGGTCAAGACAAATAGAGGATGGATTCCGGCTTCGCAGCTTACAAGAGGTGATCGGATTCACATTCTTGATCACAAAGGCGGATTTGGTACGTTTGGGTCCGAGCGCCTTGGGCTTCTTCTCGGCTGGTTAGTTGGCAGTGGCACTGCGAAGGCGGCTGAGTCAGTGCTGTCGTTTTGGAGCGAAGAGAAGCACGAGCTTGCATCGGAATTCGCAGAGATGATGGCACGAGAAGTTGACGGGTCCCAAATGCTGAATCATGAATATGGCATGCAAGGCGGCGAGATTCAGGGTGAGGATGAATATCTGGTCAAGTCGCGACAATTCTGGCACATTGCGGCTGAACACGGGCTGACGCCGGTGGATAAACACCGCGTTCCTGAGACTGTGCTGGCAGGGTCCGAAGAAATGCAGCGTGGATTCTTGAGAGCGCTGTTTACCGCTGACGGCTACGTATCGGGAACACGCAACAAGGGTGTGAGTGTGAGACTTACATCCATTAATCGAGATTTGCTTCTTGACGTCCAAAGAATGCTGCTCAATTTCGGCATTCCGTCTGCGCTCTATCGGAGCCGGAAGCCCCATGGCTTACGCGATATGCCAGATGGCGAAGGCGGAGTAGCGATGTATCTGTGCAATGGCTACGGAGAGCTGGTCATAACCAAGGATGCGCTTGCTTCGTTTGCAAATGAGATAGGCTTCCTGACGGAAGCCAAGCAAGCAAAACTCTTGGCTGCACTCGAAGGCTATACTTGCAGATCTCACAAGCAGGATTTCACCGCGCAATTCCTGTCTCTTGATCCTGACGGGGTAGAGACAGTGTATGACATCACCGAGCCGCTGACTCACTCGTTCGTTGCAAACGGACTGGTTGTGCACAACTGTGGGGAGCAGCCATTACTTCCATATGAATCATGTAACCTAGGTTCAATAAACCTTGCGCGGATGGTCACGACCGTGGAAAATCGACCCGGCATCGACTGGGAACGCCTTGGAAGGACAGTGCGTCTTGCTGTTAGGTTCCTTGACAACGTTATCGACGTGAACCGCTACCCACTTGAGCAGATTGCGCGGACGACGCGCGGCAATCGCAAGATCGGGCTTGGAGTGATGGGCTTTGCCGATATGCTCATCCAGCTTGGTGTGCCGTATGACTCAGAGGAAGGAATTTCAATCGCCGAGCAGGTGATGAGCTTCATCTCAAACGAGGGCAAGAAGGCTTCCTGTGAGTTGGCAAAGGAGCGCGGGGTCTTTCCAAACTTCGAGGGCAGCATCTATGACCGTCCAGACGGCATGGAGGTGCGAAACGCGACAGTTACCACCATCGCCCCAACTGGCACGCTATCGATCATCGCGGGCTGTTCGAGCGGTATCGAGCCCTTATTTGCGATCAGTTACGTCAAGCGCGTGATGGACGGAGCCGAACTTCTCGAGGTTAATCCCTACTTCGAGAAGGTCGCGCGCGAGCGAGGGTTCTATTCAGACGAGCTGATGCGCAAGATCGCCGAGCGTGGCGGAGTACGAGGCCTGCCGCAGGTGCCCGAGGATGTACAGCGCGTGTTTGCGACGGCTCTGGACATCTCACCTACTTGGCACGTGCGAATGCAAGCGGCATTCCAGCGGTTCACGGACAACGCAGTTTCAAAGACAGTCAATTTCCCCGAAGACGCAACGCCCAATGACGTTAGACAAGTCTACGAGCTCGCGTACCGCGAGGGGTGCAAAGGGTGCACGATCTACCGGTACGGCAGCCGGGAGTCCCAGGTCCTTAACGTCGCGGGAAAGGAAAAGAAAACCGAGGAGTCCGCGACTGGGGCGGTGCGCGGTCCTAGACCGAGGCCAACTCGCACCTACGGTTCCACAGAGTGCATCAGTACGGGTTGCGGTAAAATGTACGTCACAATTAACGAGGACGACAAGGGCTTGTGTGAAGTCTTTGTCGCGATGGGCAAGACTGGCGGCTGTAACGCTAGCCAATTAGAGGCGATAGGCAGGCTGATCTCGTTGTCTCTTCGTGCTGGCGTGGATCCCCACTCAATACACAAGCACCTAAGAGGGATTCGATGTCAATCTCCGGCGTGGGGGAACGGCGGCGCGATAATGTCGTGCGCGGACGCGATAGGAGTGGCAATTCAGCACTATCTGGAAGCGCGCGAGACTGGCGTCGCCTCGGATGTGATCACGAAGCCGTCCGAGAAACTCGACGTGCTGGTGGGTGCATGTCCCGACTGCGGATCAGCGGTCGAACATGAGTCCGGGTGCGTTGTATGCCGGTTCTGCGGTTTCAGCCGGTGCGGTTAGGTTTTGCAGGATGCACGGTAAGTGACAGGGATGTTCGGAGGGCCGGGGAAAGGAATCCCCGGCCTTTTGTGCTATGATAGTCTTATGACAAAAGGCCGCAATAGACAAGTCACTCTTCTTACCTGCATTTTCCTCTGCTTTGCCACACTTGCCGTTTATTGGCAAGTTTGGGACTTTGAGTTCGTTGCTGTAGACGATCACCTATACGTTACTGGAAACCCAGCCGTACTCGCCGGTCTATCGCCGCAGACTATTAGATGGGCAGCGACTGGAATTGGTGCAGGCAACTGGCATCCGCTGACGTGGATTTCTCTTATGGTGGACTCGGACATTGCCAGGTTTGCCACTTGGCTGTTCGACGTGGACTTTGGTCGCGACAACTCTGGAGTTTATCACTTGACCAATGTTGCGCTACACCTTGCAAATGTCTTGCTCCTGTTTATTTTGCTCCATCAAGTTACTCATCATCGCTGGCGAAGCGTGTTCGTGGCGCTTCTATTCGCAATTCACCCAACTCGTGTGGAGTCAGTTGCTTGGGTATCAGAGCGCAAGGATGTGCTTTCAACACTGTTTTGGCTCCTCACAATGATGGCATATGTGAGATATGTAGAGAGCCCCGGGTTTACTAGGTATGCACTTGTAGGCTTGTTGCTTGCACTTGGCCTAATGTCGAAGCCGATGCTTGTGACCGTGCCGATAGTGTTGCTGCTAATGGATTACTGGCCGCTCCAAAGGCTGCGTATTGATAACTATTGGTCGCTGGTTAGAGAGAAAGCCGCTTTATTCGCGATGGCGTTGGTGTCCAGCGTGATTACGTTTTTGGTTCAGAGAATAGAAGGCGCCGTTGTGCCGATGGACTTCATAGGTATTGGTCCGCGCATAGTAAATGCGTTGGTGTCGTATGTGCGTTATATCGGCAAGATGATTTGGCCTGTCAATCTGGCGTCGTTTTATCCGCTTCCCCAGTCTGGTCCGCCGCTGTGGCAGGGGGTGGCGGCAGCAGTTGCCTTGGGGGTCGCAACGTATGTTGCGATCCGGGTTGCTCGGCGACGTAAGTATGTGTTGGTTGGATGGCTTTGGTATTTGGTGACGATGATTCCGGTTATAGGTATCGTCCAGGTAGGCGGCCAGGCGATGGCAGACCGTTATACCTACGTGCCTTACATCGGCCTTTTTATCGCAATTGTGTGGGGGTTGGCCGAAGCACTTCCGCTTCATAGATGGCGCAGCGGGGTCTGGGCGGCGGCTTTTTGTGGAACAATTGCAGTAGCCGTGTTGGCATCAGCGAGCTATAGGCAGGTGAGTTTGTGGCGTGATGAGATCTCCATATGGAAACACACGATAGCGGTGACCGGTCCCAACCCACGTGCTCACTATAACCTCGGCTGCGCCTATAGTGTGCGGGGCATGTTCGACGAGGCTGCGGAGCAATATCGGCTGGCGATCAAGATCGATCCTCACAGATACGATGCTCTCAACAACCTCGGTTTCGTAATGATCCAAAAAGACAAGCCGGCGGAAGCGGAGAAATATTTGCGCAGGGCTCTTAAACTCAATCCTAACTTTTTTGACGCCCACAACAATCTTGGACTCGCACTCGGCCTGCAGGGCAGAATTGACGAAGCGATTGCCCACTTCCGAGCGGCACTCAAGATACGCCCGCACGACGAAAAAGCACGGGCCAACCTGGAAACGGCTCTCGCAAGGAAAGGAATTTTCGGTTCCAGGTAGTACTTTGTATGTCGTGGCGACTTTTACTGGTTAAACCGGCTTGAGGGCAGCCAATATGTCCTTGAGGCTGATGTCGGCTCCGGCCATCGCTTGGTCGGCGGCTCCGTAGTAGATTGATACTGTGTCCCCTCTCACGATTGCACCACACGTGAAAACCACATTGGGTTTGAATCCTGTAGTCTCGTAGAGAGCCTCCGGCTGCAGGATCGGTTCGGGCGTCTTGGCAAGGAGTTTTTCAGGGTATTCTGCGTCCAGGAGAACCGCGCCCAGGCAGTAGTGGTCATCGGGGGTGGCCGCATGGTATATCTCGATCCAGCCATGGTCGGTAAGAAATGGAACCGCTCCACCTCCGATCCGACCACCTTCCCATGTTCCTCCGGAGCATGCCAGGAGAAGCTTGTGTTCGCCCCAATGGATCAGATTTTCCGAGTATGCGATCCACATGTTAGGCGCACCAATAAACCTGGGCTGCGGTCGGTGAAGTGCCACGTACTTGTTGCGAACTTTAGATGGGAAGATCATTCCGTCCATGTTTTCGGGACAGAAGATGATCCCGTGCTTAGTCCAGGTTGCAAAGTCGCGCGTGCTGGCGAGGCACTGAGTTATACCGTCGGCTGAGACGCCTTTGTAGACGACATAATAAGTGTCGTCAAGTTTCGTGATGCGCGGGTCCTCGAGTCCGAACGCTTCGTAGGGTTGGTCCGGTACGAGCGCCGGCTCTGGATCCACCGTGAAGCTTCTGCCGTCTCGGCTACGTGCAAGCCGAAGGTGCGAAATTGATGTTAGATATACGCGATCGGGGAGACATACTACACGCGGATCGGATAAGTTAATGCAGTACTG
>JAOAGX010000080.1 GCA_026415535.1 Armatimonadota bacterium
GAACGGGCGTCCCAACCTTCATTGTGCGAAACTTCAGCATCGTGAATCGCGACCCGCCTCTGCCTACCCGCTCCTGACGATACAACGCCGGACCAGCTGAGTCCAAACGAACGACGAGCGCCACGATTGCAAGCAAAGGGCTCAGCAGCAGGAGCAGAATAACTCCTACAACCAAATCAATTACTCTCTTGATCGTTGGATATACGCCCGAAGTCGCGGCTGAAGCGCCCCTCTCGACGATCATAAAGCCCTCTCTCCGTCTGTCCGCTGACCCAGATACCATGCAGCAATACGTTCACACGCTTCCTGCAAACCGAACGGGGGCGTGTATCCGGTTGCTTTTTGAAACGCCGCTATAGAGTATGAAACGGAGCACGTCATCGTGTCAAGCCGACCCCGATCGAGGAGAGGCGGCTTGTTCCCAACACGGGCAACAATCTCAATCCCTAAAGCCGCCGCCCACCATATTGGTGTCGGCACGGAGATTATGCGCGGTCTTCTTCCCATCGCTTTGGCGAGAGCGAGAACGACTTCCCGCAAAGGATAAGACCGCTCGTCTCCGATTATGAACTTTCGCCCCAAACACTCCGGGTTTCCCAAACTTAACTCGACCGCGCGTGCGACATTGCCGATGTACGTGAACGGAATCGTAGCCCTGCCTCCTCGTGGAAGCGGAATAATGCCTCTCTCCACAAACGAACACAGCGATCTGGCCAACCCGCGCCCCTCCCCAAAGACCGAGGTCGGACGCAGGATCGTTATGGGCAGCCTGTCCTGGAACTCACAAAGCAGCCTTTCACCTTCGAGCTTACTCGCAGCGTATGGGGACTTAACAGGCCTCATCATATCCTCGGTAATACCTTGCCCGTTCCATCGGCCCATCGCTGCAACGCTCGACAGATGGACAAGCTGAGCAACGTTCTTTTCCGCGCAGGCCTTGGCCAGGTTTGCGAGGCCGTCAACGTTAACCTGTTGGAACAGCGCACGGCCTTTTTTGGAGCGGTCGGTAGCGTTGGCGTATCCGGCAGCGTTGACCACAATGTCGCCAGGCTCGATTACCGGAAGTAAACTCTCAATCCTAGTGAGATCCGCATCGAACTCGCTCGGGGCGAGCATTTCGATATCGATGTACCTAAGCAGATTCGAACCAACAAAGCCCGAACCGCCGAACAAGACTACTCTTGTCATAGCTTATGCAATACTATAGCTTGTGAGCCGGTCGAGATCAAGTTGCCTGAATCAGGCGGAGTACAAGAAGTATGCCGACTCATTTACTGAGTCGGCATACGGTAAAACGAGGTCTGTGTGTCTGTTATTACTTGGCCTTTTTGCGGCGCAGGCCCGAGAGAGTTCCCAAGAGCCCAGTTCCCAAAACCAACAGCGAAGCCGGCTCTGGAACAGGGTTCATTTTGGTTATTTGGCCACTCGCTGCCGTCGCGTCGTATGAGTAGCCGTTCTTCGGATCTACGGCTATTCTGAGCACGTCGGTCCCGCTAAGCGTCACGCTGCCGCTTAGAACCAGAGGAGCGGACGCGGTATTCGCAATGCTAACGTCACCTTGGATCAGCGGCGATCCCAGATTATTGTTGAGGAAAACTAGGGCCCGCGTCGTACAGCCGGGGCCGCCGCCGACATTCCAGAAGTTGAGCGCGAAAATGTACGTGCCCGCTGCGCCGGGCCTGTATTCCAGCACCGACCAAGAGCTTTGACCTGGATGAAACAGGACATCTTTCGGTCGAGCCCGCAGGTACGGGTACCCAGTGTCAGCGCCCGTTTTGCTAAACCACTTGCTCCTGTTAGTCACGTCCTTCATTTGAGAGAACGTTCCCGATTCGTAGTAAAGGGCGTAGAGAGCGTTATCACCCTGATTCTCCGGGAACGCCGTCAGCAAATCGAGACCGTAAGCTGTTACCGAGCTCATCGCGGTTGCCAGCACACACGCCATAACAACCCACTTGATACGACGATTTAACATAGCATAAGCCTCCGAATAGACCGCCGTGCAGCCTGCCGCCTGCCTTATAAACTGCACTCAGCAGTAGTTGCGAGAAAAACTTAGTATGACGAACGATCACCTGCTCTTTGTGCAAAAAGCGTGCCAAAAGCTTGGTTGGTTGCGGGGCTTGCGACTGATGGCCGGAACACGAAGAACTGAGCAAACTTCAGGAGATTTGATTGGAGGGGTATGACTAGCCTACTACTTCTCGGTAAACCGCCAACGTGGATTCGACCATTTTGGATAGCGTAAAATGGGTTAGGCAGCGATGTCTGCCCGATTCGCCCAGCCTTCGTCGCTCTTCGGGGTGTCGCGCTAGGTACCTGAGCCTTTCCGACAAGCTGTTCACATCGCCCCGGGGCACTAGGTAACCCGTTTCACCATCTACTACGGCTTCGCTTACTCCTCCCACATCTGATGCAACCACGGGCAACCCGGCACGCATGGCCTCTAAGATGGCGTAAGGCAGTCCTTCCCAACGTGAAACCAGTGCGAAAATGTCACAGTCGGCAAGGATTTGCGGCACATCATTTCTGCTACCCAAGAATCTCACCCGGTCCCTGATACCCAGGTCAAACGCAAGTGATTTAGACTCCTCAATGAGTTCGCCATCCCCCACGAGAAGCAGCTCGATTTCTTCGACCTTAGACACTGCTCGGATCAGAGCTGGCTGATCTTTCGATGGCGAGAAGCGTCCCACCATAACGCACCGAACATTATCTCTCTGGGTATAGCTACTGCTTAGATCAGAAGCTTCAATCCCATTAGGTATCACTACTATTTGATCCGGATTGCCAACACCGCACCGCAGTGCGAGTTCGCGGTCGTAGTTGGAAACACAGATTATTCGCGCAGCAAGAGGTGCGACCATGCGCTCGACCGCAATCGCAATCTTTCTACGTCTTTCGCTCACTCCCTCGGTAAAGGCCCAGCCATGCGCAGTAAACACCGAAGGGACTCCGGCTATTCGAGCAGCGACGCGCGCTATAATACCCGACTTAGTAGAATGCGCGTGGACCAGGTCGGGCTTAAACTCGCGGATTACTCGCAAAATAGATCTCAGTGCTGAAAGGTCGCGCAGTGGAGTTATTGAATTTGTGGGTGCAGGCACGACCCACGTCGGCACATTCATTGCCCGGGCCCTGTCAGTCAAGAATCCTGGTTCAAACGTGACAAGCCCCGGTTCGAGCTCGTTGCCTAAGTGACCAATCAGATCCATTACATTGGTTTGTGCCCCCCCAGGTACTGACCTCGCTATTGCATACAGGACTTTCATCTCGTTGCCCGCTCCAAGCTTGTGGAACAGCGCAAACGTTGGTCAGGCTTCCGCATTTTTGCTCCCGCCAACAGCTCCACCAAAAAGGCCAGTGCCAGAGCGCCAACTGCCCACTGGATCGTTTTGGCTGGTTCGCTGGTAAAGCCTCGAAAACATATGGAGAAGACGAACAGACTGAGCGGAGCAATAAGTCTTACTCTTCGCATCCAGCTATCCGCCACCCACGTTAAGAGTCCCGGAAACACGCCAAAAAAGAGGCCCAAAGCGCCAAAATTTAGGAAAAGCTCATTTGCGAAGGATACATGGAAACCAAAACTAGTCTCCTGGTAGTTAGCGCCATAAAAGAAGCTATTGACGATGTCGGTACCGGTGAGATAGCCGGACTCAACCCGAAACCGTGTGCTTGCAAACCTCGCCGGGATTGCCAAAAAACTGTACCCATCCTGGAATCCGTTTACGTTAACGTAATCGATTACGACTGGCCAAGAGTCTGCGTCGTCTAGGTTAGTGGTATAAAGCAGGACGGCCCGCACCTGATCTGACAGGCTTAAATTCTCGGCCGCACTAGCAGCAGCAATGGTCAAACTAACGTCATCCTCGCCCAGCAAGTACCGCACGGCAACATACTTGCCCATCGGTCTTAGCATCATTCCTATTAGAAAGAATACGGCGATACCTACAATCAAATGTCTGAACCTGAGTTTGCCGCCTTTTTCGAGAGCCCAGAGCACCAGGAGAATTCCGGTTATGACCATGCCCCGCATGAAAAGAAGGCTCAAGGCTGTGAGAGACACGGCAACAGCGATGACTAACATCCATATATTGATGCCAGCTCTCTTCATGTAGGCAATGACCCCGAACGGTATGAGCGCCGAGAAAGCCATAACAGCTATGGGAAAAATGTACTTACCTCCCGGAACTGCCGAGTTGATCGTCCCCGTCCGAGCTCCCGGCAGCCACGCACCTCCGGACACCAGCTGCAGTAAGCAAACCGCAACCAGTCCCAGGCAAAGAAGAATATAAAATGCCTTCGGCCTCACCACCTTCTCGATCGGATTAACAGCCACAGTGCGAGTCGAACACATCAGGATATAAGCAATCGAAAAGGAAAGAAAGAACACAAGCTGGTAAAGCAATCCATAATTGTATGCCTGCCAACTTACTCCGGAATCATAATTGGTGTAACCGCCCACCGAGGCTGCCAGTGCCGGTCTTAGGCTAAATGATATGAGTGAGGTCAGCAAGAACCAGTGATAAACGCTAACCACTGGCCGACTGGTCAACGCAAAGGCAATTATTATAACCGCCGCGTGAGCAAGTGCCAATAAATATGTGGTGCTCAAACTTTCCATTATGAAACAGGCCCGATTTACAGTTTCAACAATTGCTGAAGCTCACTAACTAGACGATTTCTATCAACCTGAGCTTTGGCCAGATTGACGCCCAGCTTGTGTTTCACATACTCGGTGCTTCCTAACATGTTGTCGAATATGCCGCACAGTCGCTCTCCAGTCACCTCATCTATGGGCACAACGTATTCGGCTAGTCCCATATCTTTCATAATCCCAGTGGCCTTGTTGCCACCATAAGCGATTGCCATCGAAGGCACTTCTAGGCCTTGCGCAAACACCACTGAATGAAACCTAGTGCCTACCACGTAATCCATGCACCCGTAGACCGATTTCAGCTCGCGGCAAGTTCCATCGTGGTCTACCCAGCTGTACTCGACACCGTCCAGACGCTTAATGAGATCGAGTATCGCAAGCGAGTCGTTTTCGTGCGCACTAGGCCCCAGGACCTGGGTGACGAATACAGGGTGGAACCCTAGCGACGCGACATGTCTCACCAAAAAAGCAAGAGACTCAAGGTAACGATCGTAAAGACCGGATGGATCACGAGAACCGGGGAACCTATATGGGCGCACAGTGAAACCAACACAACGCTTGGAGCCTATAGGAACTCCAAATCGCCGGCATATTTCCAAACCGGTTTCGTCGTCCGCCGCAGGCAAGAAGTAGCCCAAGTCTGGAAACACCGGCACGTCACGACCCAGCAGTTCGCCCAGAGCTTTGGCCGATATACTTTCCCTCGCACAAACAAATTCGCACGAGCCTAAAGCCTTCTTAACCTGACGCCTCACCCACAAGCCCACAAAAGGGCCAAAAGAGTTAGGCAGCACAACGACAGGTTTGCCCAGTCGATGAGCAAGATTAATGTAGAATAACTGATACCACATTAGGTACGGCGCGCTAAGTCCTCCATAAGAATGAACAAAACCGCCACCTTTCACAACTACAACTCTAGCGCGCAAGAAGGCTTCGTAGGTTTTTCTCTGCCTTTTGCCGAGCAGAAATCCCGCTAACAAAGGAAATCGTGCGACAAGGAGGAACAATTGACCTCTCACAAAGTCCATAATCGAATGGGCGATCATCAATGCAAGCGACAAACGCCCCTCTTTGATTCTGTCCTCAGGCCGGTACTTGCCCCTGCGCGGATGGGGGAGTAAACCTGGAAGAATTGTATGACCCAGCTCGCGGGTTTGATTCTCACACTGATCGACCTCGTCCGCACTGCCCACTATCGCGATCTCATTGGCAACACCGACATCTTTGATGAGCTCTATTGTTTCCCAAACAAGAGCCTGGTCTCCTTTGTTTAAGTCGAAGCAGCCAGGCACGATTATTGCCAACCGGTCATTCTCAGTCCATTTGCTCACGATTCCCTCGCAACAGCCGTAATCCCGCTGTCGGCGGAGTTTGCGCGGGCGAGTATGAGTAGATTCCCCACGACTTGAACGGTTGCTGAGGCAGTCATTGCCATGCCTGCTCCCTTCAATCCGTACCTGGGAATCAGCAAAAGACACGCAACCGCGTTCGACGCAACAATAGCAATCCACAACGGCAGTTGCACAGCGAACCGTCTCGCAGATATGCAGCCGTATCTTAGTATGACCCCAACGCCTCCCACACCGGACGCAACCATTATCCACACAAAAACGTCGGCTTGGTCAGCATACTCAGGCCTATAAAGAATCGTCAGTATTTCTCGCCCGGCAAATCTAGCCGCGCCGACACCCATCAAACTCAGCACTATAATTGCTGCCACCAGCTTGCCCAGAAGTATGCGGAAAGACCGCAAGTCGGAGCCGCCGCTGTGGTAACGGGCTAGTCTAGGGCATGCCGCCTGTCCCAGAGCGTTAACTACTGTGCTCACCGCAACCATCAAGTAGGCCACCGCGACAAAGAAACCAAGCTCGCGCTCGCCGAATTGCCACTGCACGAAATACCTGGGAACGTTGACGTTGAGCGACACCAGCATCATGGCACAACCAAGCGGCAGCGACAACAATGCCAGGCGCCATAGACTCCAAGCATCCCCAATCGGGCTTAGGAGTCGCCTCGTTCTTGCAGCCTCCTCGTTCAAAACGATGGCACGAGCAGTTGGCATATCGTAGGCAAGGAGCACGATCAGCCACGCACCGGCCATTGCAACAACGCCAAAGAATGCGCTGCGTGTGAAATACACCGCCGCGCTCAGCACCAAAAGTGCAAGAACCCCTCGTGTTACCATCGAAATGGCAATCCGGTCCATCCTCTCGCGGTTTTGGAACAATCCGTACAAAACATCACTCACCGACTCAACGGCCTTAGCAACACCCGTCGCGATCATGACACACGCAGCACCGGACATCCCCCATCCAATCAGAGCCACAGCGGAGATGATCATCAGGGCCACCACAGAAGTAGCCAAACGAAGCGCCAAGTAATGGCCGAATTGGTAATCACCCCTAGCATCGGTTGCCTGAACCGAGCGCAACTCCAGATTGAAAAACATCATAACCGGCGCAGTAACGGCTAGCGCCAGTCCAAATAAGCCTACCGTCTCCGGTGTGCCCAGTTTTGCCAGCACAACGAGGATGCCCCATTGAAATGCCGTGTAGACGAGATTACCAAAAAGCGTCCATGACAGATTGCGGCGCATACTTGGCTGTGGAGATTCTTCAAGTTCCGACCCAGAAGTTACCACAGTGGAGGATTGGGCAGTTTCTTCGCAAACATAGGCTTTAGCCATCGGTTCTACTCATCCCTCGCGGGCGCGTTCCATGATCCTTGATACGATACCTGTTGTGGACTGTCCATCCACAAGCGGCACGAGAAACACGCGGCCACCCCAAGATTTGACTTCCGGTGCTCCAACCACCTGATCCTCCGTGTAGTCGCTTCCCTTTATGAGGACCTGAGGACGGATCTTTTTGATCAATTCTATTGGCGTATCCTCGTCGAACAATACCACGGCGTCTACCGACGTCAGAGCCGCCAGAACGAGCGCCCGTTGATCCTGCGGGATAATCGGCCGACCCTCACCCTTGAGCCGGCGCACCGAGCGATCGGAGTTTAGTCCGACTATCAACCGATCCGCTTCCGCTCGGGCCCTCTGCAAATACGTCACATGCCCGGCATGCAACACGTCAAAGCAACCGTTTGTAAACCCAATAACCTCGCCCTGCAAACGCCATTTCGAGACTCGCTCAAGCAAGGCATCCAACGTGCATATCTTATCTGATAACAGCCGCGCCTGGCCAAGTGAGATTGCATCCAGTAGCTCAGTTCTCTTGACCGTGGCCGTACCCGACTTGCCTACAACCACGCCTGCTGCCAGGTTTGCCAGCCGAACCGCGTCGCCAAGTTCCAACCCAGCAACAACTCCCGCAGCAAGAGTTGCAATCACCGTGTCGCCTGCTCCGGTTACGTCGAATACATCTCGCGCAACGGCAGGTATATGCTCTGCCACGCCGGACCTTATGAGCGCCAACCCATCCTCGCCAAGTGTAACAACCATGAAATCGAGGCCCAATTCATGCCGGGTTCTCTCGCCGACTTCAGCCAATGCCTCTAGGTCGGACGAACCCACGCGTCCAAGCTCGGCCAGCTCCATGCGGCTAGGGGTAATCGCGGTCGCGCCCGAGTACTTGGCATAGTTACCCGCTTTGGGATCGGCGAATACGGGAACCCCACGCTCTCGGCATAGCGATATAACTGTCCGACAAACTTCCTCGCTGAGCGCGCCCTTGGCATAATCCGAGAGGATAACCCCAGAAACTCCGTCGGCGAGTTCCTCACGGATTGCTTTCAGCAAACTCTCGCTTGCTTCCAAATCAGCTCCGCCGGGGTCTTCCTCGTCAAGCCGCAGCATCTGCTGGTGCCCGCCAATGATACGAGTTTTGGTAATAGTACGCGAACCAGCGTGAATTACTCCTCTCGTCCTGACACCCGATTCTTCAAGAATAGAACACAGCCGCTCACCCTCCGCGTCTCTTCCAACAAAGCCACAAGCCGTCACCCTCAGCCCAAGCTCAGCTGCGTTC
>JAOAGX010000081.1 GCA_026415535.1 Armatimonadota bacterium
GCTACCAGCCGCAGGACCAGGTATTAACTACTATCGGCTGCCATTTGATCTACCTAATGCTAGACTCTGGGACCCGAAAACCCCTTGGCTGTATCAGGCGCAAGTGGTGCTTTTGGACCACACCGGCCAGCCTGTGGACACCTTTACAAGGCAATTTGGAATGAGATCTTTTGTGATGGACGAAGACGGTGATCCGAAGGGCAAATTCTACTTGAACGGCCGCGAGATCCGCCTGCGCGGCGCCAACACAATGGGCTTCGAACAACTAGACGTGATGAACGCCAACTGGGATCGGTTGATCGACGACATTCTACTTGCCAAGATATGCAACCTAAACTTTCTGCGACTCACCCAGAGACCAGTTCAAGAAGAAGTTTACGACTTTTGCGACCGCTTGGGACTTATGACGCAAACGGATTTGCCGCTATTTGGCGTGATCCGCAGGAATCAGTTCGTCGAAGCGGTTCGACAGGCTGGCGAAATGGAGAAACTGGTTAGGAGTCATCCATGCAATGTTTTGGTGAGCTTCATTAACGAGCCTTTTCCAAATGCCGGAGGAAAGCCGCACCGTCATCTAACCAAACCCGAAATGCAAGGCTTTTTTGAGGCTGCAATCCAAGCTGTCCACATTGCCAATCCTGATCGAGTAATAAAACCGGTAGACGGCGATTACGATCCTCCCTCGCCGGGCCTACCAGACAACCATTGTTATACCGGTTGGTATAACGGGCACGGTTTGGACATTGGAAAACTGCACAAAGGCTATTGGCAGAAGGTCAAACCTGGTTGGATGTATGGGTGCGGCGAGTTCGGCGCCGAAGGCCTTGATCCTGTTGATACCATGCGCAAGTATTACCCGCCAGAATGGCTACCTAGACCCGGTGAGGATGAGCGCAAGTGGAGCCCTAATCGCATACCCCAAGCGCAAACAGGAAGGTTCCACTACCTGTGGTTCGACACCCAAGACACACTTGAAGATTGGGTTTATGCAAGCCAAAACCATCAGGCGCGTGTTGTCAGGTTGATGGCTGAAGCATTCCGCCGTGACAATAGAATGAATTCATTCGCCGTCCATTTGTTCATCGATGCTTGGCCGTCAGGCTGGATGAAATCAATAATGGACGTAGATAGAAACCCCAAACAGGCGTATTTCGCTTACCTAGACACACTAAACCCTTTGATTGCAAACCTGAGAACCGACAGAACCTCATTCACCGCCGGAGAACAGATATGCGTTGAGGCTTGGGTATGCAATGACACCGACGAATGTCCAAAGGATGCGTTATTGTGCTATTCGGTCGAACGCAACTGCAAAGTTATCTTAGCACAGTGTACACCAGCGAACATTGTTAGCTGCAGCAGTAGTTTTCAAGGGTTCCTCAGATTTAAGGCGCCCGAGGTGGAAAAACGCGAACACTTGGTGATTCGGCTGGGGTTGGTCGATTCAAGCGGCCGAACCGTGCACGATACGTATATCCAAATAGAGGTCTTTCCCTCGACCGGACCAGCACAAAGTACCGTCAACATCTTGAGTAGCCGCAACGGGCCTGCGCTCCAACTCGCAAAAACCTTGGGACTGCGCACGAGACGCTTGCAAAGCGAAAAGCCCGAAGCCGTTATGCTCATTGACGATGTCTCGGACTACCTACGAAAGAAAAATCTCGTGGACAAGGCCGTCGCTGATGGAGCAACGGCCCTGTTCCTTGAACTACCCGAAGGGAAACATATGATACTTGGTCGTGAGATCGAAGTCAGATCCTGTGGAATGGGTGAGCGACACTTTGTGTCCCGCAAAACTGGCCACCCTTTGGTTGCCGACTTCAAGCCGGATGACTTCGCATTCTGGTATGACAGCCGTTTGGACCGAATAGCTCCCATACTAAGCTCGGTTGTGCTCGGGAACGAATTGGAACCAATTCTGATAGCAGGAAACGGTGACTGGAATTCGTCCGAGTGGATACCCTGTGCAGCCGTAGCCGAGTTCGCGCATGGTAAAGGCCGCGTTCGCCTATGTCAATTGCGATTGTCGGGCTTTGTGGATTGCAATCCCGTAGCGAGGATTTTTGGCCTAAGACTCGTGCAAAGTTGGCCTACTCGGCGTGAATGAGCACGTCGTAGGCTTGTAATTGACTTATAAGGCTGACCGATCGGTCAACCGAGTTTGATGTTAGGTTTTCCTATGAAGGAACTCGACGGTTCTTGATCGAACGGGCTTTAAGCGCGCCGCACAACTAGAAATCCGGGTAAAACGAAATTACGGACTAAACGGGACACTATGTATAGAAACTACGAGCCGTTTGACAATCGGCAACAAGCAGGGGCCGAACTAGCCGCCGCGCTAAACGAACTTAAAGGAACAGATTCTATTGTCTTGGCAATACCGCGCGGAGGAGTGGTAGTTGGCTACGAGGTCGCCAGCGCACTGGGGCTTGAGCTCGACGTGATCGTCCCGCGGAAGATACCCGCACCAGGGCAAGAAGAGCTAGCAATCGGAGCAGTCGCGAGTTGGGGCGATCACGAGCGCATAATCGACGAGCACTCTGTCCGATTTCTCGGCGTTAGCAATGAGTATATCGAGCACCAAGTAGAGATTCAGCTCGCCGAGGTTAACCGGCGCCTGCAGGCGTATCGTGGCACTACTGAACCACCGAATGTGGAAGGGCGCAATGTAATTCTTGTGGATGACGGAATAGCCACCGGTTATACGACTCGAGCAGCAGCCCTGGCACTGCGCAAGATTGGAGCCGGACAAGTTGTGCTAGCTGTTCCCGTCGGGCCCCCGGACTCCGTAGAAATGTTGAGACCATTCGTAGACGACCTTGTTTGCCTTAGAACACCTACACCTTTTATGGCAGTCGGATATTGGTATCGCGATTTCAGACAAGTATCCGATTCGGAAGTCATAGAACTGCTGGAGAAAGCAAGGGGCGATTCGCCGTAATTGAGCGCGAACCTAGAAGACAACCTTGAGCTTCTCTCCCACACCATGGACCTCCGCTGTTAGGCGAAGCCGAAAACCCAAATCGCTGCAATAGGCACGATAATCTTCAGGATCGAAGAACAACCTCCTATAAGTATCGAGTAGCTCGGGACGATATCTCTTGATGAACGGCACTATCGAGTTCCAAACTCCCGGTCTCGGATTGAGCTTATCGGCGTATATGCGTGCCAATGGTAGGCGAGAAATGGCGGAAATAAGCGCGTCGAGAGATTCGTCTGTGTCGGAAAGACCGGGCATGAAAGGTCCCAAAAATGCCCAAGCTTTTATTCCGCGATTGCACGCCTCCTCAAGCGCAGCAATTCGCTCCCAGGTCGGAGACGCACCCGGCTCGATTCTAAAGCGCAGACTTTCGTCCATAGTAGTCAACGTGAAACCAACGTCGCAGTTATCGTAACCCTTAAGTATGTCAAAGTCACGTGTGACGAGCTTGCTCTTGGTCAAGATGCCAGCGTGGAAACCGGCTTCAATCAGGGTTCTGACGCACTCGCGAGTGAGTTTGTAGCGTTTTTCTATGGGCTGCCAACCATCACAAACAGAACTAACGAAAACACGGCCGGGTTTCTTGCTTCTCACCTCACGTGCCAAGACCTCGGGCGCGTTGATCCTAACATCCAGAAAGCGACCCCAAGGCTCCTCGTGGCCCGTAAAACGCCTCATAAACCGCGCATAGCAGTAGACGCACCCGTGCATGCACCCGACGTAACAGTTTACCGAGTAATCGGTTACCCCGGATTTCACAAGAACGTTTTTTGCCAGAATCTCTCGCGGCGCAGCCACAACTTCATTGTACACGTAATGCCCATGCCAGTGAGACAAATGACAGGTTTTTGCGATAAGTGCTTTTTCAGTAACTCCACCTCTTACTTAGGAAGCATTGAATCGCTGAAACGCTGATTTTGAGTTCTGCCACAACAGCCTCGATTAAGAACCCCGTGGTCCAATACCCTGGAACGCTAACTGCTGTCGTTGTCGTCTATTACGAAGAATCCCGAGACGTGGAGGTACTATGAATCGGAAAACGATCGTTTGGGTGGTTTTTGCTTTGTATGCCTTGGCTAGCACCTGCGCAGGTAGCCAAGAAATCGGTCTCAAACGCGATCTGACTTATAAGACAGGTGATGGATTCGTCGAAATTATCAAAAACGGCGCAATGGTCGCGCGTTACGTATACAAGGGCACGCCAAAACCTTACATCTACCCAATCTTCGCCCCCAATGGGCCATCGGTCACCCGCGGTTACCCTATGGAAAATATCCCCGACGAACCGACAGATCAACCCCATCATCGGTCGTTCTGGGTGGGTTTCGGGGATGTAAACGGGATAGACTTCTGGACAGAAAGCGAAAAGTCCGGCAAGATCGTCCAAACGCAACTCGACTTCGAATCGCCCAGCCCCGGACACTGGAATATTCACGCAACAAACGACTGGATTGGTCCCGACGGCAAAGTTGTGTGCTACGAAGACAGGCGCTACTCGTTTGTCTCTTGTGATTATGGTCTTTTGATCTCTACGAGGATCGAGCTAATCTCTCCGGGCAAAGAGGTCAGGCTCGGTGACACCAAAGAAGGTTTTCTTGCTTTCAGGCTCGCACAGGGTATGCAGCTCAAGGACGGCAAAGGAGGCATTACCAACTCTGAAGGCCTTAAGAACACAGAATGCCTGGGCAAACGCGCCAGGTGGGTTGATTATACGGGCGAAATTTCCGGAAAGACAGTGGGCATCGCCATCTTTGACGTTCCTTCGAACTACGGGTACCCGACCTACTGGCACGTAAGCGATTATGGACTGCTTGCGGCAAATCCGTTCGGCGGCAGGAGTATTACCGGAGACGAAAAGAAAGATTCCAGCCTTACCATCCATAGAGACAAACCTACACGGTTTGTCTACATCGCACTTATTCATCCAGGCACACTTGATCGAGAAAAGCTGGATATGATCGCCGACGCAGTGGCAGGAAGAGGACCAGCGTTGACCAAAAATTGAACACTCGTACCGATCGTCTGGGGCTCATTACTCCTGACTAAACTCGGGCAGGCAACATGCCTATCTACAGTAAACCAAATGATCACGTTTAGACACGTGGCCGCAATACGCTGCTAGAAATTAGGACCATGGTAGCAACCCGACTAATGCGGTCCCTACCTAAAACTCCGGATACATGTTTCTATCTTCTGCCGCAACAGCCTTTCGTCGCGGAAGGGTTGCCTATTGTCCGAAATCTTAGTATCCTTTCTTTTGTGGCCGATATCTACCAATTGGAAAACCGGCTGAATAGCTTCGACGCAAACACGCGGGCGGATGCTTTGTGCACACTCAGCGCGCTAGCGGAATCGGGCGAGATAATCCTGCCTCCAACCAAAGACGAGGTCAACCTCCACTTTCACACCTTCTTCTCTTATAACGCTTACGGTTGGTCGCCAAGCAGAATAGCCTGGGAATCGCGCAAGTATGGATTGTTGGTAGCCGGAATCGTGGACTTCGATGTTCTGGACGGAATGGAGGAGTTTCTCTCGGCCGGCGAAATACTTAGCCTGAGAACAGTGGCGGCTTTGGAAACCCGCGTTTTCATAAAAGAGTATAAAGACCGCGTAATGAGCTCGCCTAATGAGCCCGGAATCGCGTATTTTATGGGTGCTGGCTGCTTCCAATTGCCGCGTGAAGGAACTCTGTCCGCAAGTATCCTACAATCAATGCGCGAAATGGCTCGGGAGCGTAACCTGCGAGTAATGAGGCTAGTTAATGAGTTTTTGGACCGAGTCCAGATCGATTACGAAGCAGACGTGCTCCCACTGACTCCGTCTGGCAACGCTACTGAACGGCACATGCTGGCCGCATACGACGCAAAAGCACGAGAAGTGTTCAAGGATGACCTGCCCGGACTAGAAGAATTTTGGTCAAAATCATTGGATTTACCCCGAGACGAGATCGCCTCCCTGCTCGATGACCCTCCAAGCCTGCACGATAAGATCAGGTCCAAGCTGATGAAATTTGGCGGTGTTGGATATGTTGCGCCAGAACCGGATACTTTTCCGACACTTGAGTCAGTAATAAAGATGATTCAGGGGATGGATGCGTTGCCGATGGCCGCCTGGCTCGATGGTACAAACCCCGGCGAAGCTGATATGCCCGCCTTTCTGGAACTAATGTCCTCCAAAGGCGTGGCGGCTATGAACATAGTGCCAGAGCGTAATTGGAACATCAAGGATCCGGAAGAAAAGCGCGTAAAGGTCGAGAATCTTGACAAGGCCGTGCGCGCAGCGCGCGAGATAGGATTTCCACTGTGTGTCGGTACTGAATTGAACAAGCTTGGGCAGCCGTTCGTGGACAATTTCTCTGCGCCGGAGCTTCAGCCTTACGTTCGGGACTTCCTGGACGGAGCGTATTTTTTGTGGGGTCACACGTTCCTTTCTCGCAATGCCGGAATTGGTTTTGCTAGCGATTGGGCTTGGGCTCACTTCGGAAACGATCGGATCAAAAAGAACGAATTTTACACCACAGTAGGACGCTTAGCACGACCAGGTAGATTTGGAGCTGAAATCGTGCAACGCAATCTGCGAACCGCCTCACCCAGAGATGTGCTGAAGATGTTTAACTTCTAGTAGGAAGGGTTTCCTATGTCCGCCAGATTGGCGCTCATACTGAGATATGTTGGTCTAGTAATACTTGCGCTGGCGATTTTGCTGATCATTATTCGGTGGAGGGTGCCGATGAGAGAGCGTCGCTCGCGCAGCCTGCTCGATATCGCACGCGGGCTGTACACCCGCTGGAAAGAGCGGCGCGAAGAGGCGCGAGAGCACGCCAGAGACATTGCAGCGCTTCGTCACAAGAAAGCCTTAGTTGTCGGAATGGAAGACAAAGCCCTTCGCGTAATGCGCTGGAAGCTGGAGGGCCTCGGATGCACAGTCGTAACGGCACGTACCGGCAGACACGGAGTCGCAGCTGCGCAAAGAGAGCGCCCTGATGTTGTGATTGTCGATGTGCTGCTGCCCGATATGTCCGCGGTTGACTTCTACGAGTCGCTTGGCGAACACAATAAGCCAGTAGCCTTTGTTGGTGTACAGGACAAACAATGGAACGAGTTACGTATGCTTGGACGAAACGTTGTGTGCGTAGGACGACCTTTCGACCCTGAGGACGTCGCCGCCGCCATTGGATACATAATTCGGAAGAACAATCTGTGAGCCGGCACCTTCGAAGCTACCAAAAACTTCTGCAACACGGAGTACGTAGCATCGGCTAAGGTTGTCGCAATAACCAAGTTTTCGATATTCTCCCTCCTACCTGATGAGCACTGACTAGCCGAAGACGTTGTGTTCATGTCTGTTGAAATAGATTCAAAGTCAGTGGGGATTTGACATCGAGAGTCGTGCTTCTATAATGACCTAGGGGCGAGCTAAACATGAACAAAGATATCCAGATATTCCAACTCAAAAGACGACTTCTGATAGAGAGAATAATATTTGGCTTGTTCTTCATAGCAACAATCGGCTCTTGGATGCATGGCCGGTTTTCTGATGGCAAGGCGTTTATTCTAGTAAATGGAAAGCCCGTCGTATGCCTGTCATCAGAAAAGGAAGCCTATGAAGTACTGCAGGGCTTGAAGTCCGGTCAACCGTGCAACCCGTCCGAAATCGAGTTCAAAGAGGACGTGGTTGTAGCTCGCGCTCCACGCGACGCGCGTCCGGTTAGCCGACACCGCGCAATGGGAACTGTGCGAAATGCCCTATCCCCCGTTGTACCCAAATGGGCAATTATCGTGAATGGTAAGCCGATTGTGGCGGTGCCTAGTCGAACAGACGCCGGAGAGGTGCTCGAACTTGCCAAGCTCAAGTTCGGAAAGTTAGCACGGAGTTTGTGCGAGGAACCGCAGTTCAAAGAAAAGGTCGCTGTTGACATCGCGGCTGTGCCACCTTCTATTTTCTGCAAAACTCCCCAAGAGGCGCTTGACTTCATCTTCAAAACTCAAAAGACAGAATCACAAGACGCTGTGTACATAGTCAAGCGAGGCGATTTGGCCGGAAAGATTGCAGCACGGTTTAACCTCACGTTGCGAGAATTGTGGGCATTAAACCCCGGAGTTAACCTAAACCGCCTTCAAATAGGTGACAGGATTCGAGTGAAACACACGATGAGTTCCACTCCGAAGCTCACGGTGGTGGTTCGCGATCAATCCGAGAGAATCGAGACAATTCCGCCACCGGTCCACAAAATTTCCAGCGCGAACATGTATCTGGGAAAGACAGCCGAGATTTCGCCGGGAAAATCCGGCAAGCGCAAGGTAAAGATCGCGACTGTCTACGAAAATGGCCGGAAAGTCGGCTCCGAAATAATCGAAGAGGAAATCCTTATGGAACCCATCCCTCGTAGAATAGTCGAGGGAATTAAGCCTAGATAGGAAACCGCCCGGGCCAAATCGGCCCGCTAGCAACAGGTTGTCAAGTCCCAAAGACCTCGGAGTACTGTGTGATTCACACCTCTGGCCAAATGCCACGTCCTACTCACAGTATCCATTAG
>JAOAGX010000007.1 GCA_026415535.1 Armatimonadota bacterium
TCGTTGGTACGATAAGCGAACGCGCTATAGCCGCGCATATTTCGGCTGCGGATGACGTTGACGCCGCGCTCGATTTACCAATCAGCTCGTTGGTCGAACCCGGTGCGACGCTGATCGATATCAGGGTTAGTCTGAAAGAGGCCGCCAGAATATTTGCGAATTCGGGCGAAGACGTGTTGCCGGTAACAGACGAAGATGGCGTGTTTCGTGGGGTTCTCTATCGGCGCGACGTGATCGGACTTCTGACCCGTAACCTCAGACCTCCAACAGTTGCGGGAATGGCGACGCCGCTAGGGGTTTATCTTACCACTGGTTCCGTGTCTGCGGGAGCTGGGGACCTAGGCCTATTTCTTACTGGTGCGTCGCTTGCGCTGATGATTATCTTGGCCGGACTGATCGTTGATGGTCTTCAGCGAATCTTTTCTCTGGCTACTGGTATAAATGTGGCGGCGCTGCTGAGTTCACCCCCTCTTACCTATCCGCCTAATGTATACGATCTTGCATTCTATGTAACGGTAGCGCTGACGGTCATCGTCTTTTTCGTGTTGATGCGACTTTCGCCGCTTTCGGGCTATCACGCGGCAGAGCACATGACTGTTCACGCGATCGAGGCCGGCGAGGCACTAGTCCCCGAAAACGTTCGGCGGATGCCGCGCGTTCATCCGCGCTGTGGCACCAACATACTGGCTGCTGCTGGAGTGTTCGTAATACTGACTAGCAAAGTCAGCAGCAGTTTTAGTGTATTGTTGGCGCTTCTCGTAGTGGCGATTGGTTGGCGGACTGTCGGAGGTTGGCTGCAGTATTTGGTGACGACTAGGGATCCCTCTGAGAAACAACTCGCGAGTGGTGTGAAGGCTGGGAATGAGCTTATTCGCAGGTTCCAAGAACAACCGCATGTGCACACGACTGGATTCCAGAGAATATGGAACATCGGGTTTCCCCAGGTCGCGGCTGGGATGGCTACTGTGCTTTGGTTGGTCCAAACCGTTTTTGGAACTCAGGTCATATAGCCAGTTTTCGTGGTCGAGTGAGTGAATCGAGATGGCTGCGGGAGTCGAAATTACCAAGGATACCATAATAGCTGACGTATTGAGGGAACACCCAGAGTGCATCGAGGTCTTTGAAAGGCATGGAATGCCTTGTCGGATGTGCGCCGGCGCTACTACCGGTACTATAGCCGAAGGCGCAATGATGCACGATGTAGACGTCGACTTGATTCTGGAGGAACTTCGTGCGTGTTGCGAAGCGAAATCCTCCTCAGCGTGACGTGCACATTTGTTTGCTCTGAGACGGGGCCGCCATCACGAGAGCGGTATCGTAATTTGTTTCGTAATGATTTCATAATGATAAAGGCGTCCACCGTCTGATAGAATCATTACACCGTCTGATAAAAAGCATACACCGTCTGATAAAACATACATCGTCTGATAAAAGCATACACCGTCTGATAAAACATACATCGTCTGATAAAAGCATACATCGTCATCCTGAGCGCAGCGAAGGCTCTCGGTGCGACATCGGGAACTCGACAGTGTATTAGTGCTCGTAGACTAGCTAAAGAAAATCACTGGCGACAATTTGCAACGTTTGCCGATAAGCGCTATCGGAACACGGCTATACGACGAATCGTCCTAACCTTGATCGACTTGTCAACAACCACGGACGTGCGCCCAGTATGACAATGGCAAAGACACGTTTCGAGTTTCCTCTCGCGTTTCTCCTGGCGGTCACCACCTGTGCCCCTTGCTGGAGCCTTGGGGTGAAGTTTAAGACATCCGGGACCTATGTGGACAGTTCAGGCGGCCAGCATACTTGGAGTGTAAACGAGGCTCACACGCTTATTTGGGACGGCCGTCCCTACGTGCCTGTTGGGGTAGTGTTCACCTCGCGGTATATCTCGGTCGGGGCGAGTGATGACAACTACTACGCCGATATCAAATCACTCGACTTACTCAAGTCCAAAGGCATAACCGACATCATACTTCGAGCCTCACAGCCAGCTAGTATGACGGATCCAACGGCCTGGCAGAAAATTATCGACTATCTCGATTCGAACGGTTTCGTATATGGCATCGAACTAGGCGACGGCCCGAAGGATCCGCTGAAGGGTTATCTGATCTCTCCTAGTCGATATAGGCTTGAGGGTCCTTATCCCGACACCAGGATAGTCTGCAACTGGCCAGATGTCGATTCGGCGATATACGTTGTCGCTAGAAAGGTGGACAATTCTATCCAAGCAGTCGGCGGAGCCGTGGTCAAAGACGGAAAGGTAGCTATTACTCTATCAAACCCTCTTAAGTCGGGCGAGGTGCTCATTGTTTATCCGCGCAAGTCGTTCAAACCGATCGCCGAAGGCGGAGTTGGTGACATCTGGAGTGGGTTCGGCGAGTATCGCGACCGGTTGATAAACTTTCTAAGGAAGATCAAGTTTGGGCCGGGACTGCGATTCTTTATAGAGCCTTTTACGTCTAAGATGGATTTCACGGGTGAGATGGTCGGATTTGTGCCCGATTCGCAGGGTTTTCGAGTCGGTCTTGAAGCGTATTTGACCAAGAAACATGTGCACGAGGGGGCCGTAAACGCTGCTTGGGGATTTAGTGATCTGATAGATACGATTGAGCAGGCAGCCCGTTTGATACCTCTGTGGAGTCAGGGTCGGGGCCTCACTTACGCATACGACCGTGCCTCCGCCAAGCTTTATTCAATAGACTCGACTGCCAGTCGGCTTTGGCGCGACATCATAGATTATAGGGATTCCTCAGCGCAGGAGTGTATGAACACGATAGCGGATACGATCCGCAAACAGATCGCCAACGTACCAGTGATCTTCAAGAGCTCGAAGCACCATCGTATCTATGCGAACCCTTATGGTATGGGAGGCTACGACGGACTCGCGGCGGTGGTTTCCGGGAATACGCTGTTTCGTGTTCCGTCGGTAAGTGGAAAAACGGACGACGCCGTCGAGATAGTCGGACAAGTCTATTCGCTGACCGAAGAGTCTGCGAAGACAACCTGGTTTATCTTAGCGGGTGGCTCGCCCTATTTGCCATCCTCACGGGATGGAGCAAAGACGGACGCATCATCTAATCCTCAGGATGGCATAAAGTTGGAGGTGGCGTTCTCCGCCACCCTAGATTTGTTCCGCGAAATAGGGTGCAAGGGTTTCTTTGTTGAGGCGCCGCTGGCTTTTCATTCGAGTGTGCCTTCCTTGAATCTCAGCGACACCGGCCAAGAAGGGGCTATAGGAATGTCCTGCCTAGATTGGCTGATCTCTTTCAAGCAAAAACTCTCGCTGGCCTCGTTAGCGGATTTTAAGCCGAATTTGGTAAATTATCCTCTAACACCTCTTGTCGGCGGACGTGTTAAGCGCCTAGGACCCGGCACATGGTGGCTTCCAACGCTCCGGGTTGGCTCAACGACTTATATTGGCGATGGTCTTTGTGCGTATTCTTTGCTTGGCGAGGATAAGACATATATGTGGTCTTCGATAGGACCTAAGACTCTGACATTCAAAGCTGGGCCGATAGGGTTTCCTAACGTCGAGTTTCCGGTAGGATCGAGCATATCGAAGAAGAAGAACGGTCTTTTCAGCATTGTGCTCACAGATGTGCCAGTGGTTTTGAAGGGCCTGGATATTAACCTTGTCTTTCCTTATGAAACTGCCAATGTAGAGATCGAGAGGCTTGCCGCCGCGGTAGTTCAGGCGGACAAAGCCGGTCTTGACGTTAAGACCGCGCGAGCCGGGTTAGAAAACGCGAGAACCGTTATCAAAAAGGGCTCTCCGCTAATAGCTTACGGAATGGCACAGCAGTATCTGCAGGAAGTTCTTACGGCTCTTGGCGTTATAGACGTTTGGATCGAAGGAGAGCAATCGCAGGCGAACAACTTCGACGGGATATTCCCCTTTGCTGGTGCGAGCAACAGACTTGCGCTTGTGCTAGACACAGACGAGGAGCCACCTCTCTCGCCGTATACTGCCTCGTTTGTCTTCGACGCGCCGTCAAACTCGAGCTACGAGGTATGGCTTGCCGCTACACCTCCGTCCGAATGCTCGGCTGTGACTTACAACATTGATGATACCGGCTGGCTAAAAGTTGCTGCTGATACTAGCGGTGTACAAACTTACGCCGACGGACTGGCGTGGTACAGAATCGGGACGGTCAATCTGATACCGGGCAGGCACACTATAAAGTTTCGCGCTGACTCAAGGCGCGCGTCGGACAATCGCTACTACTTCGCTATTGACGCACTTGTCCTGAGCCCTCGCGGATTCCAACCCAAAGGGGTGTTTAAGCCGTTTTAGAGCTAACTCTGCCCGGTTCCGCAGTGACCTCTTGTAGTGTTGAGATCCTTCGCTTCGCTCAGGATGACGGTATTCGCCTGGGATGACGCTTCGTCATTCTGATCACTTTCCTATCGAATCGCCATTCTGATCACGTTCATACCACGTCGTCATTCTGAACCCATTACTATCGCATCGCCATTCTGAGCGTGCTTAAGCCAATAACGTCTAAATTTCGTCATTATGATAAATTTCGTCATCCTGAGCGTAGCGAAGAATCTCGTGCGTTCGGTGAACCAAGACGCTGCATTGAGATCCTTCGCTTCGCTCAGGATGACGGTACTCCAGCGTGAGGATATTCTCAAAGTTACGCTACTCTCGGAGTGATGCCGTTCTCAGCTCTAAATACAGTTCAGACGATTGCCAGGGTCCTTTCTTACTTCGGTTTTGTTACGAAAAAGAAGATAAACGGCGGAGGCCATTTGCTCTCCGCCGCTATTTCTGGTCGGGGCGACAGGATTTGAACCTGCGACCCCCTGAACCCCATTCAGGTGCGCTACCAAGCTGCGCTACGCCCCGACGCATAGTAGCCTTAATGCAGCTTCAATATACTACCGAGTCTGAACATTGTCAAGGCTCCTTTGGGCTGTCCATGGCATTGGCCTTACTAGCAGGCCCTATTTTGTGTTCGCGCGCGTCAAAGGATTACCTGTTATAATCAGCGAATACTCTTTCAAAGTGCTTCAATGTTTAAGCAGCGAGGACTCCTAAAGAACTTATGACACTCTCAAGAACTTTGAAGTTGTCGGTTGTCATTGTGCTTGTTGTTTCCGTTTGTGCGTCTGCTTCTGGCGAGGCGACAAACGACATCAAGCGGGAAATGACCGCAGCAGTTGAGGCGGTGAGACCAGCTCTCGTGCGCATTCACGTGGTCGCAGCCGACTACCGTCAGGGACGTGAGATCAAGACCGAATCCTACGGCAGCGGGGTTATAATCTCGCCTGAGGGCTATGCGGTTACAAATCACCACGTGGCAATGGACGCCGAGCATATTGTCTGCACTCTTGCCGACAAGAGGGAGGTCGATGCCAAGCTCGTGGGCACAGATCCTCTGGCCGACATCGCCGTCATCAAGCTGATCTCTCCCGACGGCAAACCATTTCCTTTTGCTTCGTTCGGTGATTCTTCGACTTTGGAAGTTGGCGACCGGGTCTTTGCTATGGGATGTCCGTATTCGTTGTCGCAATCGGTCACTATGGGTATGGTCAGCAACACTGAGATGATCATGCCGAGCGATGAGTATGACGAGGGCTTTACCCTAGAAGGTGAGAATATCGGCTCGATCGTTCGCTGGATAGGTCACGACGCGCTGATCAAACCGGGTAGTTCGGGTGGTCCGCTGGTTAATCGCGACGGCAAGATCGTTGGTATCAACGAGATCTCGTTCGGACTTTCTGGAGCAATACCGAGCAACCTTGCTCGAAAGGTAGTAGATCAGCTTATCAAAAATGGCAAGGTTACGCGAAGCTGGTTCGGGATCGAAGTCCAACCATTGTTGGAGTCGTCCGGGCTTGAGAAAGGCGTGTTGGTCAGCAATGTTCTTGAGGGATGTCCTGGACATAAGGCAGGTCTTAAGCCCGGAGATGTGATACTTAGCGTTGGAGGTCGCGAAGTTGTTGCGCTCTTTCGTGAGGATCTACCTGTATTCAATCAGTTTGTGGCCGATCTTCCCGTGGGAGAGCCGGTCGAGGTCAAGATATTGAGAGCTGGTGAAAAGCTCACCCTTACGATAACGCCTTCGGAGCGACCGAAGGCGATGGAGAAGCAGCACGAACTAAAAGGGTGGGGCATCTGTGCCTCAAACATTACGTATCTTACACAGAAAGAGATGCGTCTGGAATCGCAGGATGGCGTCATCGTGACGAGTGTGTTGCCAAGCGGACCGGCCGGCGCGGCCAAGCCAAGTTTACAAGAGGATGATGTGATCTTCAAAGTGGGTGACGAGTTCATAAAAGATCTTGCCACTCTCTGCTCAATAACCAAAAAACTTACCGAGGGGCGGGACGAACCAGTCCCCGTGGTGGCTCATTTTCTCAGGGGAAATAAGCGTCTCGCCACAGTGGTCAAAGTCGGCAAGGAAGAGCGCTCCAGACCGGGAGTGGAGGTTGAGAAAGCGTGGCTGCCTATAGACACGCAGGTACTGACGCGCGAACTTGCGGAAGCACTTGGTTTATCCGGCCGGACCGGTGTGCGCATTACGCGCGTTTACGGAGGGTCAAGTGCTGAGAAAGCAGGGCTGAGGGTCGGAGACTTGATTGTCAACCTTGACGGCGAGGATATTCCTGCCGAACAAGAGGGCGACGAGGATGTACTTCCTGCTCTGATTCGCCAGTATGATGTGGGTGCGAAGGTGAAACTAGGTGTTATCCGGGAAGGAAAGTCTATCGATATTGATGTTGTATTGGAAGCCTCGCCTAAACCTGTCAGGGACTATGAAAAGTACGAAGACGACAACTTTGAGTTTTCCGCTCGCGATATTGCGTTTTCTGATCGCGCCGACGGCAATGTAGACAAAGAAGTCAAAGGAGTATATGTGGAGTCCGTGAGCGAAGGAGGCTGGGCGGCGCTGGGAGGCTTACGAGACGGCGATGTGATAACCCAGATCGACGGAGTCGCAATTATCAGTTTGGAGGATTTGAAACGCGTCATGGAAGAGATCTCAGGCAAGAAGCCAAAAGCCGTTGTCTTCCAAGTCCGCAACGGAATCCATACGCGATTCATCGAGATCGAACCTACGTGGGGTGATTAGCGCGCAAATTATACCGTGGTAGTCCGTCATTCTGACAGTCATCTATGGGTCTGTCATGAAGGTAATTTGTCATCCTGATGGTAACCTATCATCCTTATGGTAGCCCATCATCTTAATGGCAACTCATCGTCTTGGTGATAACCGTTGTCCTAATGGTAGCCCATCATTTTGGTGATAACTATCATCCTGATGGGTAACCCGTCATCCTGAGCGCAGCGAAGGATCTCCCGTGACAAGGCGCTATTACTGAAACAAGGATTCTCTACTCTGAAAATATGGAGGTTTTGTATGAGGGCCAAGTTAGTCTTGCTGGCTGTAAGTTTTATAGCTGCGCTCGGGTCGTACGCGATTTGTTTGGCCGATGCCGCCGAGTCTGCAAGAAAGGTCATTGAGGCAAATAAGGAAGCTGTCGTAACAGTCCAACTCGTGCTCGAAGCCAAAATGCCCCACGGTGGCGAGAGTAACAAAGAAGAAAAGCGGGTTTCGATCACTGGCACGGTGGTTGATCCCTCAGGGCTTGTGGTCTCCGAGTTGTCCCAGGTGGACCCGGAGGTCATATTGTCCGTAATTTCTGGCGGCAAAAACGAGGAGGGCCTTCAGGTCAGAGTAGTGGACGCCAAGATCAAAGCCGACGACGGCACGGAAATACCTGCCGACGTTGTGCTTCGCGATCGCGATCTCGACCTTGTGTTCTTGCGGCCCAAGAAGCCGCTGCAGGCGCCGATGAAGTATGTCGATTTGTCGCAATCTGGCGAACCTCAGGTAATGGACGAGGTTGTCTTTCTTTGGCGGTTAGGTCAGGTAGCGAACCGCGTTCTTGCGGGGGAACTGCTACGGGTGGAGGCTGTCGTGACCAAGCCGCAGCTGAGCTACGCTATCGATGCGCCCAAACTCGGTTGTCCTGTTTTTACTATTGACGGCAAGCCTGTTGGAATTGTCATCTTGCGTTTTTCGCAGGCATCGCGCGGTACGAATCTTTTCGGAGGCACGGATGAGGTTGTTGCGATGATCTTGCCCTGCTCATCTGTGCTCAAGGCAGCTCGGCAGGCTCTGCAGGCGCAGCCGGAGAGGGCAGTTTACGGACCTGCTAAAAAGCCCGACAAGCTAAACCCGAAGACTCCTGCCAAACCGCCGGTTCCAAAGAAGTGAAGGGTTTTATTCGAACTTGCGCAAGCGAATGCTTTGCTGTGCTCGGAATGGCGAAACTTTCGGCGATTCGATGATTCTCAACTAAGTGGAATAATCGCCGAAGGCACGCCTGTTGCAACGATCGCGTTCTATGCTGGATCGGTCTGTGTTAAGTCAGTAATATTGTCATTTTGAATGTTGTAATTGTTAGTATTGTCTTCAGTATGTTTTTTGAGATATCGTAATTCAGGATAATATTGAAATTCAGAATATTGTAATTCGGAATGTTGTGATTCTGAAAGTTGCCATTCCAAAAAATTGTCATTCTGAGCGCAGCGAAGAATCTCACGCGAGGCTGATTTACTCAACCAACTGCTAGAAAGAGGATCGGGAGACGTAACATGAAGCTAAATACATTGCAAGTTCTTTCTGATAGCGAGGTCAGGCAAATCCACGAAGCTAGCCTCGACATCCTAGCCAACTGTGGAGTCAAGATTTTAAATCCAAGATCGCTCGACCTGTTGGCGTCTAAAGGGTTGGCTGTAGACCTCAACACAATGGTTGTCCGGTTCACGAGGACTTGTGTCGAGGAGGCTTTGGCAAAGATTCCTCGGCAGTTCGACGTGTTTGACCGCGAGGGCAGGTTCGTATTTACTCTGGGTGACGGGACGCCGCGTGTTGCGGCAGGACACAACGCGGTATTTTGGGTCGATTCGGAGACGGGCAAAACTAGGCCTTCTACAGTCGCCGACGTTGAGATGTTTGCCAGAATCTGCGATAAGCTTCCGCATATCGACGTGCTCGGCATTCCCGTGATGCCTCAGGACGTGGCTAATCCGAACAGCTCGCTTGTCTACGCCGTCAAAGCCTGTATTGAGAACTCTACCAAACCTATTTACTTCTCGACCGACAAGCCTAACGTCAACCGCGCTTGCATCGAGCTTCTGAAGGCGGCGTTTAAGGGCGACTTAGTATCACAGGTCTACGGAATCGGGCAGCTTTCTCCAACAAGTCCACTGTTTTGGGAGGAGAGCGTGTGCGAGGCGTTGGAGGAAACAGTGAAAATCGGTATCCCTTTAGCAATTCTTCCAGAGCCCAACGCGGGTGTTTCCGCGCCGTATACGCTTGCCGGTCTACTCACAATCGACAACGCCGAATGCTTATCGGGCCTGGTTATGAGCCAGTTGATCAAGCCGGGTGCAAAAGTTCTCTACGCGAACTCGTGGACCACGACTGACATGCGCACAGGCGCGGCATTAGTGGGTTCGGTAGAAACTACCATTTGCCGCATTGCGGGCGCTCAGCTTGCGAGGTTCTACAACGTGCCGTGTCACACAACCGCTCCCAACTCGGATAACCACGCTCACGATGAACAAAACTCCTGGGAGAAAACCCTTAGTCAGTTCTGCTCGATTGCCGCGGGCAACGACCTGATCGTCAATTGTGGCATGTTTGCGACCGGCATGACCTGTAGCCACGAGCAGCTAATTATGGACGAAGAGATATCCGCGATGTCAAGAAGGTTGGTGCGAGGAGTCGAAGTTACTGCGGACACCATAGCAGTGGATCTCATCAAGCGGATAGGTCCACAAGGTGAGGGATATTTGACGGCGGATCACACGTTCGAGCACCTGCACGGCGACGAATATTATATGCCGCGACTCGCAGTGCGGGGGCCGCGGGCTTCTTGGGAGGCAGCCGGGTCCAAGGATACTTACGAGATTGCGAAAGATTGGGCACGCAAGTTGGCCGCTGAACCTGCCCCGGCTCTCGATCCAGAGCGCAAGGCGCGTTTGGAAGAAATTGTCCGCGAGTTTATGTCGTGAGATTTTGCAGTCTGTCTGGGGTTGTTGCGATAGACCGCATGGTAAGAGTTTTCTGCGATTTGATGCTCCTAAATCAGGCAGGAGAATAGCCGAAAGATATGCCTGTCTTATCGCAACAGCTACCTATTTATGCCGTGGAGACCGAATAATGGAAGCAATCAGCCAGACGCCGAACACGCTGGCCATTACATAGCCGATTACTCCCAGCGTGGGCAGACCAAACAATCGCCCTGTGCCTTTGGCAGTTGCTACAATCAGCGATGATCCCACGATTATCGCTGCCACTATTAACGCGATTGCTATTCGATTTGATGATGCCCGCAGGGAGCTGGTAACTTCGTCCAGTCCATGATGTTTGAACTCCAAGCGCAGGTTTCCATCCACTGCCTTGCGTATCAGCCGGGCCAATTGCTCGGGTAGGTTGACAATCAGACTTCGGGTGGCCGATACAGCACGATAGAGTTCCGTTACCGTCCCCTCGGATGCAAGTTCTTTTCGAACGGCTTTTCCAAGACAACTGCGGGCTATTTCGGTCAAGTTAAAGTCCGGGTCCAGCTGTCGGCAAATACCGTCGATGTTTGCGAATACCTTTCCCAGCACTGCGAAGCTGGCTGGCAACCGCACCCTGTGTTTGGCCGACGTGCTTAGCGCCTGTGTCAGGAGTCGACCCATATTGACCGCCCGTGCCGGCAATCCGTGGTAAAACCGCAACACCCTGGCCAGATCGATGGTAAGTCGACGCGGGTCAACCTCATCTTGAGCGATTCCTAGGAATAGAATTTCGTCAGCTAGGGCGCGAGCGTCCTGTTGCTCGAACGCCATCAGCATTCGCACAGTTCCAGCCCTGCTTTCCGGGTCGAGTCGTCCGACCTGGCCGCAGTCTACCAATCCGATAGAGCCATCTGTGTCGACGAGGACATTGCCCGGGTGCGGATCGGCGTGAAAGAATCCGTCTACGAAAACCTGCTCAACAAACGACAGTGCCAGACGCTTTGCTAGTTCTTTAGGTTCAACTTTTATTTGCGGATAGCGGGGCACGTCCGTGATCTTGACCCCACGCAACTGATCCAGCGTGAGTACACGTTTTGTGGTAAATTGCCAGTGAACTCCCGGCACTCGAATGTGTTTGTCGCGGGCTAGAACATCACGCAGGCGCTCGGTGTTACGTGCCTCGCGTGTGTAATCCAACTCCTCGCGAAGGATGGTGGCGAATTCGTCCACCAGGTCAAGCAATCCGTAAGTGCGTGCTCTTTCCCAATGACTCTCGACAAATCGAGCGCGCTTATAGATTATTTCAATATCGGTCTCTATATGTTCTTCGATGCCGGGTCTTTGTATCTTTACGATAACCGGGGTACCGTCTTTTAGCCTAGCTCGATGTACTTGGGCAAGTGAGGCGGCAGCCATGGGAGTCTCGTCGAACTCGCCGAACACTTCGTTGACGGGTGCGCCTAACTCAGATTCAATAACAGCATTTATTTTCTCGATTGGAAGGGTTGGAGCAGTGTCCTGCAGTTTTTCCAGCTCTGCAATATAGGAATGGGGAAGAATGTCCGGGCGCGTAGAAAGGAGCTGGCCCAACTTGACGAAGGTTGGTCCGAGCTCCTCGAGCATTTCTCGAAGATGTGTTGGAGCTTGGGTAAGCCCCGTTACACGAACTCGTCGCCCCAGGCGCTCAGCCAAGCCTATTCTTTGGACAAGCCAGCCCCAGCCGTGTTTTGCCAGAACTCCTGCTATTTCCCTGTATCGGCGAATGTGCCGTCGGCTTTTGTCAAGGACCAATCAATGCTCACCCGCCGTGCCGGCTTCCGAAATTGCGTCTTCCGGTGATATGCCCAGCTTTTCCTCAATGGCAGCGATTCGCTGTTCAAGTGCATCCACCCGGGCTGCATCCACAGCTCCTGCGCCCTGGAGCATTTTGGACATCTGCTCGCGCATCCAATCTTGAACTGCGCGCTTCTCGTCTTCGGCCCGCTTCATCATATCGTCGACGAATTTGCCGGCCTCTTCTGTGGTCATCTCGCCGCGCGCGACCATATCGTCTGCGAATTGCTTTATCTTCTCGGCGCTATACGCGGCGGCTCCCATGCCGAAAGCGAGGGTTTTCTTCAAAAGGTCAATCATTTTCAATCCGAACCACCTCCATTTTTTGAGGTAAGGAAGTTGCAATAATACTCGTACACGGCTTTTCGGCCGATTAAGCCTTATCTAGCTTTATCTAAACTGAGCAGCGGAGCCTACCAAGAAACGGCCTATCGCGGCAACCTTATAAATCCCTGTGCCAGGCGACGCGGACCAGTTTGTTGTCTTCGGACCATTTATATTCGATCGATCCGCTGTAGGCCTTGTAAATGGCCTTGCCTATCCTTTGGGCGAGTTTTTCGTTGGTGGTGGTGATTTCGATCTCACCGTTTTCAGCCCGGAGGCTCATGATTCGCTCCAAAGGATTGACGTTCAATGCTTTATTGCTTTCGTTGCGAATTAGGTTGAGTATCTCGTCTTTGTGTTCCCAAACAAATCCACCGGTGAGCTTGAGAATTCCGCCGGGGGCGTGGTCCCGCAATTTACGGCAGGCCGGACACACTACCTCGGTATTGGCGTTTGCCGTCGGACTCGGCGAGCCTGCTTTTCTGGTTGTGTCTGTAGAAGAGGAATGTTCTTCTTTGGAACGCGGATTTTGGTAATCAGGCGGGTACCAGCGTCCGGACGAGTTTATGGCTCCACAGCGTTTGCACACGCTTCCTTCGGGAAGGTTTTCCTCATCAATGTAGGGGTCGGAAAATTCTGCCACATTGCGCCTAATGTGTACGGGCTCTTTGATTGTGTGAGGAGAATGCTGATGCTTGTTGCTCAATGTCGCCTACCCCCTTTCGGGAAAGGGTATTTGAAGATCGCCCAAGTTGAATTAGAGGCTCATTATTAACTTACCCTTCACCAGGTGAGCGCCAAACGATTGTTGAGCTGGTTCTCATCTTACGTATTGGCGGCCGCACTTGCCCCTTCTTGCTTACTTAAGTAATAGTTACTTCTGCTCTCATTCTTACCTTAACAAGGAGGATCTTGGGGAAGCCTTGTCTACCGACCCCACATTGTAAGTAGAAGCCGGTTTCTACTCCCGTTTGCCCTTATGACCTGGTCGGCGCCAGCAGCTTCCATCCTGCGAGCGCAATAAGACACGCTGCCAGAGGAATAAATGCGAACTCAATAGGTAGAAGCAGCACTGATATGCACAATGTTGCCAGGCCCGTAATTAGTATCAGGTAGTATCGTGTTCTCGCGGGTCGTCCTCCTGTAATCCACTTGGCCAGCGGAGTTTGTAATGGCAACTCCGCGCCACATCTGGAGCACCTACTCGATCCGATTTGGTTCTCGGTCATACACCGGTGGCATATCGACGCTGTTGAGTCGCGCAGATGGCGCTCCTTGATCCACTTGTTGAGTGCGTAGCGGCTTTCCATTCCAGCGCCCATTCCGATAGCCACTTCCATCTCGTCAATAGCTTGATCAAGCTCGCCGAGGTCATGCAAAGTTCGAGCGAGCCTTTCGCGTGCGCCGATGTTTCTTGGGTCCGACTCGATTACGCGGATGCATTCGTCACGGACTTTACGCAGGTAAGCCTTCAATCCCCCTGTGCGGTACGAATGTAAGACGTATGCCCCGGTAGCGACAAGGGGAACAAAGGCAAGAAAGAATTCCCACACACTTGACGCGGCGAACAAGCCAAAGATCAGTCCGCAGAAAACTGCTGCCAAAACAATGGCGTCGGAAGCTTCGTAGATTCCTTCCGCCCACCAATGTAGAACCGCGATCAAAAAGACCGCTGCCAGCGCTACGCCGATAATTAGCATTGTGCCAACCTGACACAAGATGATGAAGAAAGACTTCTCTCAGCATTCAATCTTTCTCAAGCGAAATGTCCAACTTGATGTTCGCACGCGACGTGGGTTGGGCCTTTTGCGCGTCATTTTTCTTGCGGAACGTTACCTCGCAGTCAACGTGTGATTTAACGAGTTTTCCGGTATCTATTGCAAATGTGCTTTCCGCTGTGGCCTTCATCGACGTGATTATGCCTTGCGTATTCTCCTTTGTAGGTCGCGTGATCTCCTCACGCACGACCGCTGTTCGAATACCGTCGATTACTTGTTCTCCAACCAGCTTGGCTTTCACCTCATATGTTTCACCGAGAGTGGGTATCCTTAAGGTCCATTCCCATTTGTCGCCAGGTACGCGTGGCTGATCAAGTCCTTGAGGAAAGAAGAGAATCACGTGATTGCCGTAGCTAATCCCAGGAAAGCTTTGAGCTATCCGGTCGGTTGTCAGCCCAAATACCTCATCAATTCGCCAGTTGCGATCGAGTAGTACGGTAAGCTTGGGGTATATGCTGGGGGTAATCTGCAAGTCTTGGGGAATTTTCTTGCCGTTTGCTTCGACCTGAACGGTCATCTGTCCATCCAGTAGGCTGATCTCAAGAGGCAATAGGCCGTCGCCTTCACGGCGTGAGTAACGATGCCTAACTTTCAACCTGAACGCAGCGTCCAGGTCGATTAGTTCTTCAGATCCGGGCGATGGTGCCTTGCCCGCAATCACCGCATCAATCCTATAATCTCGCACTTCGGCTGGGGCAACGACGATTTTGACAACGACGGGGCTTTGCGCGGTTTCCTCAGCCCGTGAGGGTAGCGACGCAAGCACTAAGAGGGTCAACGTTACAGTTGCGAAGCTGAGAAGTTTCATAGCTCCTCCGTCGGCTTTTCTACGCCGCCTTGAACATGATAGTTCCATATCGGAGGGCAGGTCAAGCGACGTATGTGTCTAATAGGACAAAACGCAACCCCGGCTCTCTCGGCGGTTTGGCCCTCTCTGATTTAGTTGGAGCATTACCGGAAACTCCCTTATAGCAACGGGCTTGGATCTAAGCGATTTGAACGAGCAGTCTGCTCTCTGTTACAATATTTGATATGGGCGGATCTTGTGGGCACGTGGTTTTGAAATGTCAGTAGCCGAACCTCAGATCGATTTCAAGCACGAACTTGTGATCTCGACACCCAAGAAGAAGCGTCTAGTTGACATATCTTGGCGTTCAATCATCCTAGGTGTTCTGCTTATTCCCCCGAATGCGTATTGGGTGATGATGGTTGAGGGCATTTACCATCGTGGGCACCCGTCCGTAATGGCGCTTCCTTGGAACGTGCTATTTAACGTGCTTGTTCTTGTCATCATTAACCTGGCCCTGAAACGCTATGTGCCTCGATTTGCGTTTACTCAGCCGGAGCTTGTCACTGTCTATGTAATGCTCTGGATCGTCACGATGCTTGCTGGGCACGACAGCCTGCAGCTCGGTATCCCCGCAATGGCGTTTACTTCGTATTTCGGAGACGATTCCAACAGATGGGGGTATTTGTTCACACGCCACTTGCCCGACTGGCTGGTGGTAACAGATCGTGACGTTATCAAAGGATTTTTCACCGGATACGACTCTTTTTACAAATGGCAATACGTGCGAGCTTGGCTGAAGCCGGTGCTATGGTGGTGCTCGTTCATCGTGGCGCTTGGAGTGGTCACTATATGCGCCAACATCCTTCTTAGGAAGCAATGGGCGGAGAACGAAAAACTGAGCTTTCCCGTTGTCCAGCTGCCTATGGCAATCACGCGTGACGGAGGCACAAGTGCCTTTTGGAAAAGCGGCCCATTGTGGATCGGTATTGCCATCGGCGCGGGCATTGACCTATTGAATGGCTTGCACGTGCTGTTTCCTAGTGTGCCGGGCATTCAGGTCAGACACGATGCTGTTGACCTGCAACAATACTTCACCAAGTCTCCGTGGAATGCGATCGGGTGGACGCCTCTACCACTATATCCGTTCATCATAGGATTGGGCTATATGTTGCCCTTGGACATGTCGTTCTCGATATGGTTCTTCTACTTGTTCCGCAAGGCCCAGAACATCCTTTTCGGGGGCGTTTGGAGAATTACCGACAACCTCGTTCCCCTATTCGGAATGCAAAGCTTTGGCGCGTGGATAGTTTACTTCGCCTTCGGAATGTGGATGGCACGCGGCCACTTTAAAGCTATCTGGCTTAGGATCAAAAACCAACCCGGTGGTGCCGACGACTCTCAAGAACCCGTTAGTTACCGCGTTGCGCTGCTCGGCATACTGATCGGATTGGGGTATCTTATTTGGTTTACCAAAATGATGGGGTTTACCGCACCGGTTATTCTAGGCATTTTTGGCATTTTCTTCTTGATGACGATGGCGATTACCCGGATGCGGGCAGAACTGGGTCCACCGGCGCACGAAATGGCGTTTGGTATGGACGCCGCAAGCATTATGACGGTCATTGTCGGTTCGCGCGCGCTTGGACCGATCAACCTTGCGCTGATGCCGCTTTTCTTCTGGTTTGTGGGACGCGGTTATCGCACCAACATTGGACCGGGCCAGTTGGAAGGGTTTAAGATGGCCTACGAGTCCAAAGCTAGTCCTTTGAGGCTCGGGTGGGCTATGCTGATAGCCTTCATTGTCGGTTCACTTGCGACTTATTGGGCTGCTCTGGTGCTTCAATATTCACAGCCGCCTCAAGGCGGCAGTCAGATCGCGCACGGGTGGGGCCAGTGGCTTGCGGCTGCCGATCGGATTAACAATCCGCGAGGTCCCGATCTGCTTGGCATACTCTTTCTGTTCGGCTCAGTGTTGTTTACCGGATTTATGTTCTTCATGAGAAGTACCGGCGCTTGGTGGCCATTCCACCCTGCCGGATATGCCCTTTCGATGTCTTTCGGAGTCGAATACTTCTGGAGCTGCATTGCCATAGCGTGGTTCCTAAAGTGGGCGACCTTGCGTTGGAGCGGTTTGCGCGGATACAGGCAGCTTCTACCTCTTGCGTTCGGCATCATAATAGGAGAATATATGATCGGCGCTATGTGGAGTGCTATTGCCGTTTACAAGGGACAGTTCATCTACGACTTCTCCCCAGGCTAGGCTGTTTTGTTAAAAACTAAGGGGTGTGAGAAGCTCAAGATCTCATTGCTTCAAGTGGCTACCTTCGGAGTGCTGTATAATCCACTGCTTTAAGAGGAACGTTCTGCTGAAGCCAAAGCTCCGGTTCGCGTGGCACTCCAAAAAAACGCTCTCGTCTTCGTCATTCTGAGCTTAAGCCATCGTTCTGATGTCCCTCTAATCGCGAACCGTCATTTCATTTATTCATACATTCTCATTCTGTTTGTGTCTCGTTATTCTGAGCCCTATTTGTCATTCTGAGCGCAGCGACGAATCTGGAAGTCACCCACGACACGTCATTCTGAGCGAAGCTAAGAATCTCGGCGTCGTCTTCTTCGTCATTCTGAGCGAAGCGAAGAATCTCGTGCACTTGGTTGAGCGAAGGCGTCGCGTTGAGATCCTTCGCTTCGCTCAGGATGACGAGTGATGCTTATGATGATGGGTGATGCTCAGGATGACGAGGAGCTGTCGTTCTGACCGTGACACGTCATTCTGACATAACATGTTATTCTGACATAACATTGTTCTGCCATAACATTATTCTGCCATAACATGTCATTCTGAGCATGAGCCGTCATTCTGAGCGAAGCGAAGAATCTGCCTAACTACTTCGAAAAACGAATAGGATGGTGTTTCCTTGATCTTGAAGCTCGGGTAACATAATTCAACGAAGAGCCACATGGAGGTGATAAGGGTGGAAGAGAAAATCGGTAGGGTGACACACTACTTTAGTAAGCTTGGTGTTGCCGCCGTACAGATCGAGCGCGGTAGGCTTCGCAGGGGCGACCACGTACACATTGTCGGCCATACGACGGACCTCGAACAAGTTGTGGACTCGATGGAGTTGGATCACCATCCCATAGATGAAGCGGTGGCTGGTCAAAACATCGGCCTGAAAGTCGTCGATCACGTTCGAGAGCACGACGACGTTTATAAGGAGTACATCTAGTACCTATCAGCTGGTAATGCTGATACCCACGTGTTTCTGCGAGTGCCATATCCACACAATGAGGGGTTTTTGTTCGTTTCACGTTCATCTCCTATACTTGTGGAGTGCGGCGCTTTAGTGCAGCTTTGCAAGTACGACTAAAGCTGCGTGCTCCATATGCTGCGACGAATCACCGAAAACGCGCTGATCGCTACAATCCTCACCCAGCCCAAGGGCTATTGACGACTATCCCGCATTTTCGATAAAATGACACGTTGTTTGTTGGAGGAGCGCGATAGATGGCTAATCTGAAACTCGAAGCGAACTACCGATCAGATATGAGCAAGAGCCGGATGAAAAAGATTCGACGGCAAGGATACGTTACGGCCAGTGTGTTCGGTCGGGGTTACGAACCGGTGCCGCTGGAGGTTAAGCTCAAGGATATTGTTGATCAGGTGAAAAGGTCCGAGCACGGATTGATGTCGATTTTCGATCTCGAAGTACACGGTGCGCTAAATAACTGTGACGGGACCGTAATCATTAAAGACTTCTTTAAGGATCCGCTTACTCGAAAGGTGCTCGACGTCCAATTCCAACGCGTTTCTATGACGGAGAAGGTCCACGTCAGCGTTCCCATCGAGTTGGTGGGAGAAGCAGTTGGAGCAACATATGGCGGGATCGTCGAGCAGGCAATGGACGCTCTTGAAATCCGGTCGCTGCCGGCGGACATACCTCCGAAGATTGAAGTGGACGTAAGCGGATTAGAAGTCGGCCAGCATATCAAGGTGGCGGAAGTTGTTTTGCCGCCGGGAATAGAGGTCTTGTCCGATCCCGAGATGATAGTTTGCACATGCGTGCCGCCTCATGTCAGACGCGAACAGGAGGCCGCTCCCGAGGCTGAGGAGACTGTGCCGTCTGAAGCAGCTCCTGCGGGCGAACCTGCTGGGGAAGAGTAAAGTAATGCGGACTGTTGCGACAGAACGCCAGCTCAGCATTCTGCACATCAATCGTCATCCTGAGAGCGTAAGCTAAGAATTTCGCCATCCCCATCACTCTGAGCCCTCTTTGTCATTCCTGTCTCTTATACACATCT
>JAOAGX010000082.1 GCA_026415535.1 Armatimonadota bacterium
GAACCTGTAGTAAGCGCGGTAGACATCCGCAGATAGGGGCATGTCAGTCCCAAACATGATGCGGTCCTGGTACTTGATAAAGAAATCCCGCGCGGTGTATGGTTGACGGCCGAGTTCATCAATGCGTGCTGAGAAGTCAATAAAGACATTTGGAAATCGATCCAGCAGCTCTGCAACCGAGTCTAAATCTTCCGGATTGTTGGCGACGTGCGGCAAGATGAACGTGGTCTTCGGATGCGCGGCTATCATACGGTTGCGTTGCTCCAGGAGCTCCCACTTGGAGTAGAACGAGTCCGCAAAGCTCCATCCGGGAAACTCTTGAAGAGTGGTGTAGTGCTCATTAGTCTCGTCCACCGGCAAGAAGAACGCAACCGGATCGGACACGTGGATCAACACTGGCTTGCCCAACTCTCCCGCGCGCCTCCATAGCGGATACAGCCGCTTATCATCGACAGGTATGATCCGCCCGCTTGCGTCCTTGAACTTCAACCCCAGCTCCTTGGTAACTTTCAGCCCCAGCGCGCCTTTCGCCACGTCTTCTTCGAAATGCTGAACGGCCAAGTCGGTGAATCGGTCGTCCTTGATCAGCGTGAAGTCATCCCACTGGGCGAAGTCCGACATCGTAAACGCCGCAAATCGGTCCGGAAAGCGCCCTATGTAGTTCTCGGCAAACCACTCGAACGGAACCCTTCGCAACACATAACCCCGCTCGTCGAATGGAATGGTAACGTTGCCGGAGAGATTTACGAAGACCTGCACGCCGACTTCGTCCATAATCCTCACCATCTCCTCCGCCGGAATCTGGCCGAAGAGGTGGTTGTGGGCATCTATCGCCGGGAACCTCGCTTTTTCCGGCGTGTTGTCTGGTCGCTTGAGCATAGACTTCGGCTTGAAATCCCTGAGGAGCAGGTCTTTTTTGGTCATAAGGCTTCTCCCGCTGTCCCAGCGAACACCATTGTAAGCCCCGCCCAACGCAAAACGGCGCTCGGGCGCCACACTCCACTACAAGGCTACGGCAATATAGGTTCGATGCCAGTCATCTCACAAAAGTCGATGAGTGCGGGGTAGAGATGCGCCCCGTAGCCAAGGCAGGCGTATTCATTTGTCCAGTTTTGGAGCAAGACATCGATGTCACAATGCGCTGTGACAAACCCATGCGGCCAGAACGGAATCCCGCACTCCCGCTTTCTTTCCTCGACCTGGTCCGCAGGAGGCTCGAAGATCGTACACCGAGTGATCACCATCGTAAACCGGCCATCTACCCTACCGAGCCTTGCTAACACGCCCTCTCCAACCTTGCACACCAGCTTCACCGACAAGCCACCAGCCTCGCCCTCAGTCGGAATGCCGTGTTCGGCGAAACCAGCCGGCCCCAGTTTGCCTGCAAGCGATGGTGGACATGCGCCGTCACCAATAATCTTGATCTCGTTGTTGGACTTGTCGATGTGCTGCAGGTCGCCGTAATAGACCGGCTCTTTTGACAGCTTAGCCAACAGGAGCACCGTGAGCGCCGTGTTGAAATCGCCCAGCGTAGAAGTACCCCAACCGTCCTCCAGCATCATCGACTGTGCAAAGCATGTAGCCGAGTAGTCATCACCTAACCCGGGGAAAGACTGAATCGTGTAGAAATCCCATTTTTCCTTTTCGACGATCTTCCTGATAGCAAGCCAAAGCCGGATCGAGCGCTCGTTTACCACGTTCATCTCGGGCAGTTCGCCAAAGAGCTGTTTGATCCTCGGTTCAACCGTTTTGATCTCGTCGGCGGTGATGTTCTGTGCCGTCTTGATGAGTTCGGTAGTATCTCGGGAATCGATATCGATTCCGAACATCTTCATCCACTGTGAGGGATCTGCGACACCACAGGTCTGTCCCATACCCCGGCCGCCGAACGTGCCTATTGTGGACATGTTGAGCCATTGCTTCATATGAGCGGCCTGACAAAAGCTGACTATCTGCTCAATCGTACTCCCCCTGCTTCTCCACTTGTCTTTGGGGGAATCAGAAGGAATCTTCTCCTCGGAGGTTGAAGACGAGGTGGAATCATCAACTCCGCCATACACAAACTTGTGATGTAATCCGATCTCCATCAACGCCCCGTGCAGAACAAGACCTCCAACCGGCCTCCAACCCTGCGAGCCGGGGTGTGTCCAGATCAATACCTGCTTGCCTGTCATCGCGAAATCGCGGATCGCACCGACCATGTGTGCCGCCCAAACCCACGTACCGGTAAACAAGATAACGGAGGACACCTCGTCATCATACTTCATCCGCTTGAACGCAATACGAGCTTCGTCCTTCGACGCAACTACAATATCGTGCTCGACGAGTCTTAGTCCGGCATCTTTAAGCGCCTTCTTCGCTTTGGCAATGAGCGCATCGTCGATAAACGGTTGGCCCATCGGATCGAGAAGCCCATCCTTGTGAACGCCGTAGACAATGAATCCAACTGTAGGTGTGATCATAATCAGTAAAGCTCCTTTATGACCGAGTACAACTTAAGGTAGTGTTCGAAGCGCAACGCGTAGAACTCCGCGTTTTTCGGATCAGGAGTTACCTCGCCCGTTACACGAACCCACTTCGACGCAAGCGACTTGACATCCTGTTGCGTATCAGCGGCGCACGCGAGCATAGCCACGCCCAAACAACCGGCTTCCGTTACAGCGACGGTCTTGATTGGCGTGTTCAGCACATCCGCTTTTAGCTGTGTCCAAATAGGATTCCTCGCACCGCCGCCTATCGCAACCAATTCTTTGACCGCAATCCCAGACTTAGCCAAAATGTCTAAGTTCAGTCGCATTTCGAACGCGACACCCTCGAGAAGTGCGCGCAGAATCTCGCCGCGGGTAGTAGTCAGTCTCAAACCGGTGATTGCACCTTTTGTCCGCGTGTCGAAGTAGGGCGTCCCGCTCGGCGTAAAATACGGCAAGACCATTAGCGAAGTCGGCTCGGAAGCCATGTGCTCGATGAGAATAGAGTATGCGTTCTCGCCTGTCCGATTCGCCTGCTCAACTTCGGCCTGCCCGAACTCATCACGAAACCACTTGAGTAGGTTGCCGCCCGTCAGACTGAAGGCGACGGTCGTATACATACCCGGAATCGTGAAATCATACGTGCATAGGTTGTTCGCAAAGAGGTCAGAGCTGAAGACCGGCTCAGAAAATGCCGGAGTTATGCACTCGACGGTCCCCGTCCCGTAAACTGCCATCCCAGGTCGGGTTACGCCTGCACCGAGCGCCCCGCACGGCTGATCATGTCCTCCAGCCACCACAATCGCCCCATCTGCAAGCCCGAGGTCTCGGCAGATCGCGCTTGGTACGCGACCAACAACCTCACCAGCAGGCAACGTCCTCGGCAGTTTGGACCGATCCAAGCCCATGGCGTTCAGGATCGAGTCGTCCCAATCGTGCTTGCGCACATCGAACATCATCGTCCGGCCCGCAAGTGGCCAGCTCATAGCCGGCTCGACTCCTAAACGCGTGTGGATCAGGTCCTCAAAACAATGGAACATCTTGGCTTGTCGCCATACGTCCGGACGATTGTCACGCACCCAAATGAGCTTGAACAGGGTAAACATAGGGTGAGCTGTGTGGCCTGTGATCTCATAGAGCTTCTCGCGTCCAAACTCTCGACTCCAATTTTCCGAGATAGCTGCGGCCCTTGTGTCGGACGACACCATCGCGTTTCCGAAAAACTCGCCGCTAGGACCCACAGGCGTAAACGCTTCACCTTGACTGGATATGCCTATGCCACGGACTTCCGTTTCTAAGGATGATCTGAGGGAGGTGTTGCACCTGGAAGCCGCTTCTCGGATCACTTCCAAGCATGACTGACAAACCAGAGCCGAGTCAATCTCAGCCCAACCATCGTGAGGCGACAAGACAGGATACTCGCGATACGCCGCTGCAAGCTGATGGCCATTCTCGTCGAACGCTACCGCCTTACAACCTGTGGTGCCTATGTCCAGTCCAATATAGCTCATGCGCTTCTCTGGATGATAGGTTGCTGAAAAACCTTGCGGCAGATTCCGAGTGGGGGAGGTGGGATTCGAACCCACATGGGGTCGCCCCCGGCGGATTTTAAGTCCGCTGCGTCTGCCGTTCCGCCACTCCCCCAGGAACCGTGGACTCCCGACGTTAGTCTATCAGAGGGGTAAAGGGGTGTCAAACTACAGAGCAAGAAACGGTTCGGTATTGAGTACATAGATTCCTTATGTTACCGATAACGACGCACCATAAAAGTTGTCACCCTGAGCGCAGCGAAGAATCTCTCGGCGTTTTGTTGAACGAAGACGTTGCGTTGAGATCCTTCGCTTCGCTCAGGATGACAAAAGGACGTCATTCTGAACGCAAGCGAAGAATTTGGCATTATCATAACACGTCATTCTGAGCGTAGCGAAGAATCTTTCGACGTTCGAAAACACTTTTATCGCAACAAACTAGGGTTTTCTCGGCGTTGTGTAAGAGAACCCAAGAGAGTATAATGAACATTGCTCGTTGCGTCGAAGTCCGAGAGGGAATTGTTTATGCGTTCCAGTCGTGCCAAATTTCTGATGCTGATTCTCACCGTAATGACGGCGGGGACGTGCGCTGCACTCATCGCTGGGTGCGGCAAAAATGAAATTGTAGAAGTACCCATACCCCCTGCCAGTTCGACAAGCCCAACTCCAAAAGTTCCCGCGACTGGCCCGGCGATTTCCTCTCCGGTTTCGTTTGGCCAACTTGCACTGGAAACTCCTGTCAAGAAAGTAAAGCGCAAGAACGGACTCGTCTTTCTGCGCTTTGCTTACGCTGATAACGACGGCAAGATCTACCAGTGCGAGCTTCCGGAACCGATGTCCAAGGGCGAGTATCCACCCCAAGAATGGCTGCGCTTGTTCAACGTTTACCGACTGCCCAAAGTGATCGGGCAAAAGAAATTAGTGCAGAAGAAGGGGCCTAGAGTAATCGGCGATTTTCCGTTTATCTCGCCAAGGCCGCAGCCGGAAAAGACTCCGACTGAGCAGCAAAGGCCGACGCCAACACCTCAACCTATCCAATTGCCCGCGCCTCCACCAACTCAAACGCCTGCTCAGCCCACCAACCCTGGCAATGCTCCGAGTATGCCTCCCATAAGCCCAAGGCCGCCGTCAAACCAGTAATCAGCCAAGCGAAAAACGTCCCTCCGCCTGCCTCCACTGTGGAACAACACTCATGATCGAAACCGGCCAATCTGCAGAGCGCGGTCGATCAGGGGTTTGAGATTCCATGTCCCTTGTACAGGCATGCTCTAAGTTGGCGGCATACTTGGTATGCATCGGCCTAGCTCTTGAGTTCTCACACCGGCTTTACTGGCATCTCAATAAGCAAGTTTCCTCGCTCGATGCGTCCACTTTCTGTCGGTCGTTTCTGAGCGCGGTAGTGGCATGCATTCCACTTGGCGCAGCGGTTGGTATCACCACCGTCTTTGTTAAATACGTAGATAAACGATCTATATCCACGCTCGGACTAACCTACACAGGCGATTCGCTCACACGAGTAGCTTATGGCGCTGCCATTGCCCTAGGTTGTGTTACAGTAGTGTTCCTCACCGGGATTTTGATGGGATTCATAGAGGTTAAACGGTCTAAAATGTCCGAAGACTGCATGGCATGCCTGCCGTTGTTTTTGGGCGGAGTCATCGACTTTTTCACCGCTTCAGTTTTTGAGGAGATCATATTCCGCGGCTACGTGTTCTTCCTGCTACTCGAAGCGGCAGGAGCGGAAGTGGCTATAGTCGCTTCTTCGATCGTGTTTGCCATCGCTCATGTAATAAAGCACCCCAGCATACCAATTCTTTACGCGTTCAACGCGTTCATTTTTGGGACGCTGGCAGCAATTTGTAGGTACTTCACAGGCTCCCTCTGGCTACCGATAGGTTTGCATTTTGGGTGGAACGTGGTATCCGGCCCCATATTTGGGTTGCCTTACTCCGGCAAGCCATATGACAAAGGGGTTGTTGTCAGCGACGTGTCTGGCCCGATGTGGCTTACAGGCGGCCGTTACTCGTTAGACGCCGGCGTCCTCGGAACACTCGCCCTAATGATCGCGGCTGTCGGGCTGATCGCTGTAACTCCCCTGAGGTAAACGCGACGTTTCTTTCGCACACTCAAGTCCACAAACCTGCCGGCAAGCCAAGATCGCCGCACCTAGAGCACCGGTCATTTGAGGATTGGGCACCACTGAAACTTTTTCACCAATCGCGGCTTCCAGTGCCCGAGCCATTCCCGGAACAAGGGCAACTCCCCCCGTAAATGCCACAGGCGGCACCATGCTCCGACCGGCCATAGCAGCAACGCGAGTAGCTATCGAGTTCTGAACTCCAGCGACAATATCCTCTGGAGAGACCCCGGAGGAAAGAAGTCCGATTATCTCTGTCTCAGCAAACACTATGCATGTACTGCTTATGGGTGCCGGTAGTCTACTCATCTGGGACATCCGACCCAAATCTTCGAGCGTCACTCCCAGACGATCGGCAACCACCTCCAGAAAGCGGCCGGTACCCGCTGCGCAACGGTCGTTCATCACGAAATCGCGCACAGCACCGCTTGGATACAGACTCAGTAACTTACTGTCTTGACCACCGATCTCGACGACGGTTCTTACCTCAGGCATCAAATGATGAACGCCGCAGGCATGGCACGTGATCTCGGTGACGGTAGTGTCGGCAGCACTTACCGTACCGCGCGCGTAGCCCGTCGCTACGATAAAGCTCACGTCGACTCTTTCCAAACTGTTCTCGGCAAGCACTTGCTCAAGAAGTTCTTCCGCGAGTTCCCGACTGTTGACTCCCTGCCGCATTACGCCGGAACCCAGAACTCTCAAACTCATCGGTTCCATAAGCACGATCTTGATCGCCCTTGATCCCGCGTCTATTCCAACACCGATCATTTCGTCCTCTCCACTTACGGCAAATTCGGTTCTATATATCACCCGGCAGGAGTTTCGAATCGCCTTTACCACTGTATGTCTCATCTGCACCGGTGTCAAGAAAACATTTCGCCGATTGCACCTTTTGGCACAGATCATCTTGATATAAAAAGACTTGCCGTGGTATAATTATTGTGCCTGCTGACCGCGACGTTGATTTGGCGAAGGTTCTTACTAGAAATGGGCTGTTTTCGTGTGGAAAACCGGGGCCGCTTCCCGGTTGCCAAACGCCCCAAAGCAGGTACCCAGAATCTGGTTGCGTGGCCGTGTTGCGCGTGTTTGTGTTCGCGCGTGACGGCGGGATAACCGGTTAACGGAGGCATAATAGCGTGGCTGAGAAGGGCAAACTAAGCAAAACCGCAAGGGCTTCGACACATTTTGGCAAGGCCGACGATGGAACCATCGTTGTTGAGAACGACAGTTCGCGCGGCAAGGTCTTTGTCGAGGTCAAGAAACTACTATCAGAAGCGAACATCGGCTTCCAGAACCTGAGTTCGGCTCACCCGATAATTGTGAACAAGGGCAGCTTTGATCAGGCGTGGGAAGTTATCCGTCAGGCGCTGGTTGATCACAACGGAGGTCGTTACAGAATCGAGAAGCAGGAGCCAGGTCTTATAGTCTTAGTCGAGAACGTTGCAAAGGACCCGGGTCGAATGATTCTCAAGGAAAGCCCCTTCGTCTGGTATTCGGCAACGTAATCCGCGTTCGTATTCGTGCATGTGGAAAATCCCCCCTCCTAAAAAGAGGGGGGATTTTTTTGTGGAAGGAATCTTTGTGGTTAAGTATTATCTCTGTATTCTTGACCCAGCGCCCTTGATCTGATTCTCGACCTCCTCTAGCGTCGCCCAGTTGAGATCACCCGGGATTGAGTGCTTCAAGGCCGAGTAAGCCGTGCCGTAGTCTACGCCCTTTTGCACATCGCCGGTGAGGCAGCCATAGATAAAACCTGCTGTGAACGAGTCACCGGCACCTACTCTGTCTACCAGCTCGCAAGAGTACTTCGTACTTTCGTGGAATTTGCCGTTCGCATAGGCAAAAGCGGACCAATTATTTCGCAAAACGGATAGGTCCTCGCGAAGTGTGATCGCCACCACCTCGAACCCAAATCGCTCATTAAGCTTGATAGCCACTTGCTGATAGCTGGGCTCACGAATGCCGAAGACGATGCCAGTATCCTCCTCGGTAGTAATTAATATGTCAACGAATTCCATCATCGGAACCAAACAGGCGTTGGCTTCTTCGGGTGACCAAAGCTTCTTGCGATAGTTCACGTCGAAGCTGACCCTCGCACCGGCCGATTTGGCCGCTTTAACGGCCTCCAGTGTTACCTCTGCACACGACTTCGACAGCGCCGGAGTTATACCGCTCACGTGAAAAAGCCTACACCCCTCGAAGACCTTGCTCCAATCAACCTCGCCCGGCGCAAGAGTGCTTACCGCCGAACCTGCGCGATCGTAAAGAACACTCGATGCCCTGGGGTTCGCACCAAACTCCAGGAAATAGATTCCGACCCGACCAGACTTCGACCAGACTATGTTGGAAGTG
>JAOAGX010000083.1 GCA_026415535.1 Armatimonadota bacterium
GTGAAGAACGGTGTTGGTCTGAACAACATTGGTCTTCTTGTTCGGATAGCTGGGAAGATAACCTACAAGGCAGGCGATTATTTGTATGTTGACGACGGCAGCAACGTGCAGAACTTGTATGGTTCTTCGACTCCGAAGACGGGGGTGTTGGTGTGGTGTCCTGGTTGGACAGACGAAGTAAGAGAGGGCGACATTGTTGGTGTGACTGGGATTGTTGAGGGTAGCATTCCCAGTGACAATCCGAACTGGACTACGAACCGTGCTATGATCCACATACGCAACTGGAACGACCTGGTTGGTTATCGCGTGGCTCCGACAAAGGGGACGATCTCAGGCAGGGTGACTGCCCAGGGCGGCGGTGGTATATCTGGTGCGACGGTTACGACGAGTCCTGGCAACTACTCGACCACCACGAACTCTGACGGGACGTATACGATTTCGAACGTGCCGCCTGGGACGTATACGGTGACTGCTTCGAAGACGGGGTATGCGAACGCAAGCCAGTCCAATGTGGTGGTGCAATCTGGTCAGACGACGACTGTGAACCTTGTGATGGTTCCGAATATGGGGAGTATTTCTGGGACAGTTACTGCCCAAGGTGGTGGTGCGATATCCGGTGCGACAGTTACGACGAGCCCTGGCAATTATTCGGCCACGACGGGTTCGAACGGGAGCTACACGATCTCTAACGTGCCTGCTGGGACGTATAGCGTGACTGCTTCGAAGACGGGCTACCAGTCACAGACACAAAACAACGTGCAGGTCAACGCCAACCAAACAACGACTGTCAACTTCACCTTGGCTTACGCCCCGACGGAGCGCGTGGTGAACGGCAATATGGAAGGTGGGTTCTACAACACCGGTTGGGGCACGGAGTGTAGTGGGCGAACGAGTCAGCTTCCGAACCCGAGCGGGTCTTCTGGTTGGGGTTGGAACAACACTCCGGACTATCCGTTCAACACCTGGGATTCCACGAGTGTGAAGCGCAGCGGCAGCCACGCGTTAGGGTTCAGCTTCTGCCAGACGGCCTCTAGCCCGGGCAAGATCGGTGTGGCTATCCAAAGTGTGAACCTTGGGACTCCTTACGCTACTGGAACATTCACCGCTTGGGGCTACCACACGGACGGCAACTGCCCGACGATTATGTGCTGGAACCCCGGACCTGGCCAAGCTGACCCGATGGTTGCGTTTAACAACGGTCGGTATCAGTGGATCACGACGGACAACTGGGGTCAGCGGAACATGTGGGTGTCTCGGTCGATGAACGTGACTGCTGATTCGAGCGGTTATGTGACGATAATGGTTGGTGGTGCGGCACATCCTGGGACAGCGAGTGGTGCTGCGCTTTACATTGACGATGTGAGTGTGATGTATTGACGTGATGCACCGACGTTATGCATTGATATGAGGCCGGTGTTTCGAGAAGAATTTTCCCGAAACACCGGTTTTTTCTTGTCACCCTGAGTGAGTCATACGTCGTCTCGTATTTGTGGAATGTTTCGGGTCTTAGGTGTCGCTTGGCGAGATCGTGACCGGCCGCATCTGGGATCGCATCTGGGATGGGGAACAAGCCGTCGCTTCATAAGAATGCGGATCCGGGAACGATCCTACTTATTGACGTGCTGCTCGGCGGATCTGGCAGGAATCTACAGAGTGCCTGCTTTTGGTACGCTACAAACTATAACCCGTCGGTAATGAAGGAGATTTTTTACCTCACTCAGAATGACGATTACGGCGGTGAGGCCATTAGCCTATCCGCCGGGTTATCATGTCAGACGACGACCATCGTTACGACGTAATAGTCTGCGGCGGAGGTATGAGCGGCATTGCAGCCGCTGTCGCTTCGGCTCGCAACGGCGCCGACACGCTGCTGATTGAGCGTTACGGGTTCCTGGGTGGGATGACCACGGCGGGGCTAGTCAACCCGTTCATAAAAGTCTTCCCGGACGACGGGCAGATTTTCGGAGGCATCTGCAAGGAACTTATCGACCGTTTGGCGTCGAAAGGTGGTTGTGCCGTCTCCGGTTCATTTGGGGCTTTCGACTCGGAGTTGTTCAAAGTCGTTGCCGACGAGATATGTCTTGAGTCTGGCGTTAAGCTCCTTCTACACGCGTTCGTGAGCGGTGTGCGCCTGGGAGGACAGTGGTCTAGTCAAATCACGGGGGAGCAATGCTCCTGCAGAGCCGACTCGGTGATATCCTCGCATTCTCCTAACGCATCGGGTTCTTTGGCCCCGCAGATAGAGTCGGTATTTGTGACTTGCAAGCCTCGCGAAATTGAAATCACGGCTAGGGTATTCGTTGACGCAACAGGTAATGCAGACCTTGCGTTTCTTGCCGGCGCACCGTGTGAGACTGATCAGTCGGCGGACTGCCTTGCTAAGTCGGCAACCGTGAACTTTCGAATGGCGAATGTTGTTACCGAATGCATCCCTTCTCCTAATGAGATAAGAACGCTTTGCCTTGCGGCTCGAGATGCGGGCCGGATCAACCTTGTGGTAGGCGACCTTTGCTATTTCCCCACTATACGCAGTGGAGAGATCCTTTTCAGTGTTGCCTGCACAATCCGAACCGAAGACCCAACTCAGGCTGAAGTCGAGTTGCGCCGAATGGTAATGCAGATCGCTGACTTTCTTAAATCGGACGTAGACGGGTTCGAACAGGCGTATCTTCAGATGACCGGTACTCAGATTGGCTTTTGGGAGACGCGGCGAATTGTCGGCGAGTATGTGCTGACAGCTGAGGATGTGTTTGAATCCCGCAAGTTCGAGGACTGTATCGCACGCGGGTTTTGCCCAATGGAGATCCAGAAGCTCGAAGGAGGTGAGGTTGAACTTGGCCATTGTCCTTCGAGCAAAAGCTTCGACATTCCCTATCGCTGCCTAGTGCCGCTTGGCATAGAGAACCTACTCGTAGCGGGAATGTCTATATCTGCGACTTACAAGACACATTCATTGATAAGAGTAATGCCTGTTGTGTGTGCGGTCGGTGAGGCCGCCGGAACGGCGGCGGCGCTTTGCTCGAGGAAAAACGTCGCGCCTCGTGCACTTGACGTAAGATTGCTGCAAAGCACGCTAGCCGCGCATGGCGTAAACTTGCTAAGCGAAAGAGTGTGAGGGTTAATATGAGATTTGGATGCTGTGTTGGACTGGACAAAGTGCGTGCCGTCCAGGAGGCTGGTTACGACTACGTCGAGCTGCCAGTCGCTACGGTCAAAGCCGAATTGTCGGAAACGGAGTTTGAACCGATTCTCGAAGAGATTCGGTCGCTGGAGATCGTGCCCGAAGCATGGAACTGCCTGCTACCAGGCGACATGAAGGTTACTGGGCCGGAGGTTGACAAGTACCGCGTCGAGCGTTACCTTCGGACGGCGTTCGAGCGAATAGAGGAGCTTGGCGGAGAAGTTGTCGTGTTTGGCAGTGGAGGCGCGAGGAACGTGCCAGACGGTTTCCCAATGGAAGAGGCACAAGATCAAATAGTAGAATTCTTAACTTTAGCTGGTCAGATCGCTGGTATGCACGGACTTGTCGTGGCGATCGAGCCGCTTAACTCTAAAGAAAGCAACATTATAAACTCCGTTGCCCAGGGGCTTGAGTTCGTAAGACGCGCCGATCACCCGTTCGTTAAGGTCCTTGCAGACCTATATCACATCGACGAAGAACAAGAGCCGCTTGATCATGTTGTCAATGCCGGGAACGACCTGGTTCACACGCACACCGCCGACACGGGGCGATACTATCCTGGTAGCGGCAGCTATCCGCACCGAGAGTTCTTTGAGCGCCTGCGCAGTATCGGATACAACGATCGTATGTCGGTTGAGTGTAAGTGGGACGACTTCGAGACCGAATGCGTCAAGGCGCTGGAGTTTTTGAGAAAGCTGGATGCGGAGGTTCCTTACTAGTTGTAGGTTGGACAGTATGCGTTGATCATTAAAGGACGCACCGCACCCTGCGAAACAAGCAGGTTTCGGATACTAACAGACGTAACTGACAACTGATAAACTTTCGGAGGAAAGGTCATGCCAAGAATCGACGTATGCATAGAAGCTGTCTTCAACGATCTTCCGCTAGTTGAGCGCGCGAAGCGGGTTCGCGACGCCGGGTTCGATGCGGTGGAGTTCTGGTTCTACGACATGGGAGACGAAGACCGCGGAGTAGACAAGCTCGGCAAGTTCTGCGCTGAAAACGGGATACTTATCAACAATGCGGTGGTCAATGCACCGGATGCAAGCATAGGAGGATCTCTTGTTGATCCAGCTGATCGGGACAAGTATATAGCTAGACTCAAAGAAACGATCAAGGTCTGCAAGGATATCAATTGCCATGCGGCAATCACCTGTACAGGCAACGCTCGCCCCGGAGTATCTTATGCAGCTCAAAAGCGTTGCGTCATTGATACTCTAAAGGCGGCTGCTGAGGTGGCCGAGGCTGAGAATTTTACGCTTTTCCTAGAACCGCTGAACACACTTGTCGATCACCACGGATATTTTCTGTCATCTGCGGAGGACGCGGGAGACATATGCCGGCAGGTGGGAAGTGCACGTGTCAAGATGGTCTTCGACGTTTACCATATGCAGATCATGGCTGGGAACATAATCGCGCGGATCGAGGAGCTGATGGACGTAATCGGACATTTCCACTCAGCGGGAGTTCCCGGTCGGCACGATCTGGACATCGGCGAACTTAACTATCCTAACATCCTGAAGGCAATAGACGGATTTGGGTACAAGGGCCTGTTCGGCCTTGAATACTGGCCCGCTGGCGATGAGATGGAATCACTAAAGAGGATGCGCGCATTAACCAAGACCTGTTAGTAATTAGCCAGATTATTGCTAGAGCAATCCTTGGGCCTTCAGGTTAAGGTATTCGTTTACGAGCGATGAGGTAAGTTCATTAGGTGGGAGATCGAGAACCGTTACCCCACTACGAACAAGTTGAGCCTTGGCAAGCCTCCGCGCGTGAAGAACTTGGCGAGCGGCAACGGCTAGGAAAACGTCGTCAACAGTTTCGAAAGGACCTCGCGCCGCATTGAGCACTGCTGGGTCCGATATTGTGGCCACCACGCAAAGATGTCTTTTCGCGAGTCCTTCAATTTGCGCAATGAGCGGTTTTGACGATTCGGGGTCCGCAAGGTCGGTGAAAAACACTATTAGACTTCGGCGGCTCCATTTGCGCGCCAAAAACGCCGTTGCGCGAGCATAGTTTGAATCGCCGGAGGCTTCCTTGAGATTGTAGGTTAGACGAAGCAAGTTCAACACCTGAGATTTGCCTGGTTTTGGAGGCAGATACGAAATCACGTCCTCGGCGAACGCAATCAGCCCAACCCTGTCGCCTTTCTGAGCCGCGACATGTGTGAGCAAGACAGCAGCGTTAATGGAAAGGTCGAGACGGGTTAAGTGGGTTGTCCTAGGCATTCCTACTAGGAGGGGGGATTTACGTGTTTCTTCGTGGTCTCTTCTTTGGGGTAGGGGGTGAAGAGGAAGGACAGAACCCATTACGCGGCCGGCGTCGAGTACTATCAGAACGTTTTGAGATTTCTCCTCCTGATACTGCCTTGTTGTGAGCTTGCCTCTACGAGCGGTGGCTTTCCAATCGAGCGAGCGGAACTCATCGTCGGGCATGTAATCGCGCAGGGATTCGAAGTCGGTTCCTCTTCCGCGGATCCGCACCATCCTCCGACCCGGCTGAAGCGGTATTCGGTGCCTAAGGCCGAGTTCGAAGCGGCGTATGTCTATTAGGTTGGGATAGACTTTGACGGTGCGCTTGGCTGGGAACCTGATCTGTCGTATAACCAATCCAAGGGGGCCCTTTAATCGAATGTATACGTCTCCAAACTCGAAGTCTCCGCGCTTTACTGGAGTAACGTGATAGGTCAGGCTTGTTTCAGAGCGTGGAGGAATGTCCAGCGAAAACACGTTGCTGTCACATTCGAATCCTTCGGGGTACTCGTCGCGCAGCTTACCGACAACACGCGTGCGTCCGGGGTTGCGAATCGTCATTCGTATGAGGTTGTCGGCACCCAAGGAAAGTTTATCGTCGCACACTCGCGTCACGTCTATGCGCACGCGCACGAGACGCCGCCAGTCCAGAAAGGCCAGCGCGATATCTAGCGAGATCAGCACGACTCCGGCTTCGGCTAACAAGGCAAGCCGTGTCGAAACCCCAATCAAAACAGCGGCAACTACTAGGCCGAATACAAATCTTTCGGTTAATATCACACAGGGCGTATTATCGAAGCTGCGCGTGTGTTCCTGCGCGAACCTTTTATAAGTAGACCGGGAACTGCTCTGCCAGGGCACGAGCTTCCTGTGCCACGAGTTCTCTTTCTCGGACGTCTTCCGGAGAGTCGCCAGTGTGCTTGAGGCATCGCATAATCAACTCGGCGATCTTTTTCATTTCCGGCTCCTTCATTCCACGCGTTGTAACGCAAGGCGTGCCGACGCGAATGCCGCTGGTGACCATAGCGCTTTGTTGATCGAAGGGGATTAAGTTCTTGTTGACGACGATCCCGACTTCGTCAAGTGCCTCCTGGGCGGCTTTCCCTGTGAGACCAAGAGGGGTGAGATCGACGAGCATGAGATGGGTATCAGTTCCGCCGCTTACCAGTCGCAAGCCTTTCTTTGTAAGTTCCTCGGCAAGTACACGAGCGTTCGAAACAACCTGCTTTTGGTAATCAACAAACGATGGTTGCATAGCTTCTTTCAGACAAACCGCTTTGGCTGCAATAACGTGTTGCAGCGGGCCGCCTTGCAATCCTGGGAACACGGCCCGGTCTATTGCCTGGGCAAACTCCTTTTTACAAAGTATCATCCCTGCCCGAGGACCACGCAATGTCTTGTGAGTGGTCATCGTGACGACATGGCAGTGCGGAACCGGCGACGGATGCAAGCCTGCCGCTACTAAACCTGCTATGTGAGCGATATCGGCAAGGAGCAAGGCGCCAACCTTGTCAGCGATACGGCGAAACCGCTCGAAGTCAATCACACGCGGATAAGCGGTTGCACCGGTTATGATCAACTTAGGTCGGCACTCGATTGCCAATCGTTCTATTTGGTCATAGTCGAACTGCTCGGTTTGCGGATCGACCCCGTAAAAACACGGCTCGTATAGGATACCGGAGAAGTTGACGTTGCGACCGTGCGTGAGATGGCCTCCTTGGGCCAAATCCAAAGCCAGAAAACGATCGCCAGGCTTCATTAGGGCGAAGTAAACGGCCTGGTTTGCCTGCGACCCGGAATGTGGCTGCACGTTGGCGTGTTCAGCTCCAAATAGCTCTTTGGCGCGCTCGATGGCGATTTCCTCGGCCTGATCAACAAATTCGCAGCCGCCATAATATCGCTTGCGAGGGTAGTTTTCTGCGTACTTGTTGGTTAGAACTGACCCTTGCGCCTCAAGCACCGCGCGGCTCGCGTAGTTTTCCGATGCGATCAGTAGTATTTTCTGATTCTGTCGATTAGTCTCGCACCGAATAACCTCGGCTATTTCCGGGTCAACTAAGTCTATCGGCGCGTTAAAGTTGCTGGTCAAGGTGCTGTTTGTCACTGCGATTTATCCGCCTTTATCCATTTCATTGATTTTCTCGATGCGTCTAAGGTGTCTGGACCCAACTTCAAACTCGGTTTGCAGGAAAGCCTTGGCTATGTCAAGAGCAAGTCCGGGTCCCACGACACGGCTGCCCATCGTTAGGACATTGGCATTGTTGTGCGCTCGAGCCATTCGTGCGGAATAGGTGTCCGAGCACGCTGCCGCGCGTATGCCGCGAACTTTGTTGGCCGCGATCGACATCCCGACGCCCGTTCCGCAGATAAGTATCCCAGTTTCAAAACGCCCGTCGACAACGGCTTCTGCAACCGCGCGGGCTATATCGGGGTAATCGACGGGATCAGGCGAAAACGTGCCGAAATCCTGAGGGTGGTAGCCTTCGGATTCGAGAAGTTCCTTCAGTGCTTCCTTTAGCGGAAATCCGGCATGATCCGACCCCAGTGCTATTCTTATCCCCGTAACCGGCTGAGAATCTGACAAGTGCGGTCCTCCCCTCCCATATTATAGCCGGGTCCGGAGATCGCTGTAAAGCGCGGTGGACTTTCGTTGCTTGTAAGTGGTATAATAGCGCGGTTTCCGGCCGGGCGGCTGGTGCTAAGATGATCCCAAACTGCACGAGGTGAGAGCTGTGTATATAGACGAAGTTGTTGCGCGCGAGATTTTGGATTCCAGGGGAAATCCGACCGTCGAGGTCGAGGTGTATCTTGACGACGGAACTGTGGGCCGGGCGGCCGTGCCCTCGGGTGCGTCCACGGGGGCTCATGAGGCGCTTGAAATGCGCGATGGCGATAAGGACCGCTATCTAGGCAAGGGTGTCCAGAACGCTGTGAGAAATGTTAACGAAGTGATCGCACCCGAGTTGATCAACATGCCCGTGACCGACCAGGTTGCAATTGACGAAATGATGATCGATCTAGATGGTACGCCTAACAAGGGCAAACTTGG
>JAOAGX010000084.1 GCA_026415535.1 Armatimonadota bacterium
AGATGTGTATAAGAGACAGCTTTGTATCTGACGATGAAGTCTTTAAGAATCTTGTTTAGTGCGTGGCCGATATGGATGTCGCCATTGGAGTAGGGCGGCCCGTCGTGCAGAACGAACGTACCTTTCGGTGCGTCGCGCGTAGCCAGCTTTTCGTAGACACGGATTTCCTCCCAAAACTTCTGGAAAGCGGGTTCCCGATGCGGCAAGTCGGCCTTCATTGGGAACGGCGTCTTGGGTAGATTTACCGTTTTGCTGTAGTCCATTCTGAAACAAACTCCCTGACTGCGTCTTGCCACGGTCGCGCGCTATCGCGGCCCAGCAGCTCCAGCCTGTAATGTCTAAGCACTGAGTACTTGGGTCGGCGAGTTGGCGTTGGCCACTCTTCGGATTTGATTGGGACAACTCCGATCTGCGTCATGCCGGCAGTCTCGATTATCGTCGATGCGAATTCGTGCCAGGAGCAACTGCCGGCGTTGGTGTAATGGTACGTTCCGTAAAGAGGCGATCCAACTAGCGACACGAGAAACTCGGCAAGATCCTTTGCGTATGTCGGCGAGCCGATCTGATCCGCCACCACTCTCAATGGCTCAATACTTTTTCCCTCCTTGGGGGAGAGGTGGGTCGGAGGCGATGTCGCTGCTCTAATCCTGTTTTCCGCCGCGTTGATTATCGTTAGCGCAAAGTTTTTTCCATGGGGTGCGAACACCCAAGAAGTCCGCACGATGTAATGCTTGCGACAAAGTTCCTTAACGGCAGCTTCCCCGGCGAGTTTCGACGCGCCGTATACCCCTATCGGGTTGGGTTGATCGAACTCCGTATAAGGTGCACCCTTCTCGCCGTCAAAAACATAGTCGGTGCTCACGTAAGCTATTGTGCAGTCGATCGATGCGCACGCGCAGGCGAGGTTCCAAGTGCCGACAGCATTAACCAAATAAGCTCGGTCTGGATCGCGTTCGCAGCCGTCCACGTCCGTCATCGCTGCGCAGTGGATCACCATCTCTGGACGGAAACGGCTTATGGTGTCGAAGACCTGAGTCGTGTCGATTATATCGAGACGCTCGCAGCCTTCGAGGACGTCGGTCGGGATTACGTGGTGCTTCGGCTCCAACGCCGAGCACACTAACCGTCCCAGCATCCCACACGCGCCAGTCACAATAATTCTCAACGTGATTCCTTAACCTCGTCCTTGTACATGTCGCAAAGCCCCTGTTCAAAGGCAGGGGCTTACATTCGTTCGTACAACGAAGTCATTATACATCTGTCGCTATGTCTGGTCAAGCTGGCTTCTGTTTACATCATATCCCAGATCTAGGTAATGCAGGAGTGTTGCATCGAGCGAGCACTTTTGTCGAACCCTGATGATACCGATAGCACTAAGTTGCGACACTTGATCAGAGTAACACACTGCAGTTCGCCTAGCATATTCCTTCAAGCCACTTATTTTTTGACTTGACCGATATTGATATGAGTAGTACATTCTATCGGTGTGACAGACGAATCTAGGAGGCAAAGAACCATGAGTTTCTTTGACACGGGCTTTCTATCCAGCATTGCCAAGGTGACCGGTGCCAAAACGCGAAGCATTTCCGCGGAAAATCCGACGGGTGCAAAGGGTGCCGGGGCGCAGGAGGTGCCCTACGAGGACCATGCCGGTTCGATGTTGGGCAAGGGATGGAAGATCAGGCCCTGCATAGTTCTTCCGGCTGGCTCGAAGACCACTTTGGCCGAGATCGAAGGTCCCGGCACGATACGGCATATCTGGATTACGGTTGCTGAGGTTGCATATCGGAACTGCATATTTCGCATTTTTTGGGACGATGAGCCAACGCCTTCGGTAGAGGTCCCGCTGGGCGACTTTTTTTGCTGTGGGCATGCCTTGAGGACCAAGGTCAATTCAATCCCAATCGCTGTTAACCCTTCAGGAGGATTCAACTCCTATTGGCCGATGCCGTTTGTCAAGTCTTGCAAGATCGAGATCGAAAACCAGTGGCACCAGGATATTTGTGGGTTCTTCTATCAGATTGACTATGAACTTGGCGATGTGCCAGGCGATCTTGCGTACTTCCACGCTCAATGGCGACGCTCCGTGACACCCATCGACAGGCCGGAGCACGTGATCCTTGAGGGTGTTAAAGGCAGGGGTCAGTATGTCGGAACATATCTTGCCTGGACGCAACTTTCGAACGGCTGGTGGGGCGAGGGCGAGATAAAGTTCTTTATGGACGGTGACGAAGAGTATCCTACTATCTGCGGTACGGGGACAGAGGATTACTTTTGTGGTGCTTGGGGGTTCGGCGACACCTACTCGACCGCGTTTCTAGGATATCCTTTGTGGGTTAAGAACGAAGGCGAGGTTCCAAGGCACGGTCTTTATCGATGGCACGTTCTGGACCCGATCCGATTCGAGAAAGATCTCAAGGTGACCATTCAGGCGCTAGGGTGGTGGCCGAACTGCAAGTATCAGCCGCTTCAAGACGACATTGCCTCCGTGGCATACTGGTATCAAATCGAGCCTCACGCCGCGTTTCCGGAGATGCTTCCGGTTCACCTGAGGTGGCCTAGGTAGGGAACAAGATCCAGGGCTTGCTTCATAAAATCGTAGTGACCAGCTTATGGACGGCCTGCCGAGCTGGAATGTGTGCGCAACAAAAGACCTCGGAATTTTCCTGCCGGTGAACCGGTAACTTGGCGTTTCGGGAGGTTAGTTCCCGAAACGCCAAAATGATGTGAAGTGCTCGACTTTGCTCTTGCTTTGATAAGTCAGCTTTGAATCACCTCACTCAAAAAGCATTATTCTGAGCGTAGCGAGGAATCTCGCTGTCGTCTTCCCTCGTCATTCTGAGCATAGCGAAGAATCTGTCGCTCGCCTTGATTGCTTCAGAGCGGCAGTCTAGATTGTCGGGAGCGCTTGTCTTATGAGATAATGTTGGCGCAATGGCTCGTAAACCGGACGCAGCTGCCGCGCGTGCCTATCTTTTTCGCGGCAACGACGATTTTCAGAAGCGCCAGGCGCTCGACGAACTGCTTTCGAGCCTGGTGGCTAGTGAGTTTGCTGACTTCGATCTTGAGGAGATCGAAGCCGATACTGCTACGTGTGATCGAATTATTGCCGGTCTTAACGTGCCTCCGTTCGGGTCTGGTCGGAGAGTAGTGTTGATTCAGTTCGCTAACAAAATGAACCCGGCTGAGCAAGAAAAACTGGCGGCGCGGCTGGAGCACGTTCCACCGACTGGGTGTTTGGTGATGGTGAACCCGGCGGTCGAAAGATCCGACAGTAAGCCCAAACGCGGCAGCGAGGTAATCGGAGAACTCGTTAGGGCGATCCGAAGGGTTGGTCAAGTGCGCGAGTTCGGTGGTGGGACCAGCATGGAACGTTCCAAGCAGGCCAGGGAGTTTGCGATATCACTATTTGCCTCATTCGGCAAGCAAATCACCTCCGAAGCAATGATGCTCTTTCTTCAGCGCGCCGGTGATGACTTTGGAATCATCGCCACCGAGGTCCAGAAGCTCGTAGATTACACCTTAGACCGCGACAAGATCACGCGTTCCGACGTTGAGGAGGTTACCAGCGAGACGCCCGAGGAAAAAGTGTTTAAGATGGTCGATGCCGTCGCGACGAGAAACGCCAGCCAGGCACTACGGTTCCTCAGGGAGATTTTCGATGCTGGTGACGACCCAAGGTCGGACGCTCCTCGTGTGCTAGCGTTGTTAGCGCGTCAGTTTCGATTGATCTGGCAGGCGCGGATGCTTGCGGAGGCGGGGGTAAGAGTGGTTGACAAGGTCGAGGTTTCCGAAGATCTCAAATCGGCGCTTCCTTCCTCGCCCAATATTCTAGAACTTTCGCCGTGGCAAGTAGAACGGGCCCGCAAACATGCAAACGGCTTTTCTCATTATGATCTAGCAAGGTGTTTTACTGCTATTGCCAGGGCCGACGCGATGCTAAAAGGTGTCGAGGGTAATATCGAGGATCCACGTATGGTAATGGAATTATTGGTAGTAGAGCTTGTCGGTGCAGGACGGTAGCCAGTATTAGGTAGTTCTTGAAATATTCTGCGAACCGAAGCTTTCTTTTGGGTGTTTCAGGAACTCAGTTCCCGAAACACCCGCACTGTTGCTAAGTGTTTTTCACACAGTTGGCTGCGAGGGCATTTGAGACTGACCTCCGCCAGCCATCTTGGCGGTGTTTTCTTCAATCCGGAAGATGATTATGATAAGCTCCAGCCAGATTCGGGCGCAGATAACGTACAGGATAAAAACGATGGGTGACAGAATGATCATAAGGAGCCCCTGGGCGACCTCGCTGCCAAGCATCATGAGTCCGCCGACAAGCGTGAAGAGCGCAGCAACGGCTGAGGCGATCACCGCGAGCACGTAGAGCACTTTGACTATGCTCATCGTGATGAACTCGGAAAACGAGAAGTCGAAGAGACGCGAGAAGAAACCCTTATCCTGATTCATTTCCCACTCCTCCAATAGTTAGTTTGCGGAGTCGCCACACGAGGCCGGGGCTACTCGCTTTCATCAAACTTACTCGTGGTTGAGCAAGACTCCTTCAAGGGTTCGTTTTTTGTTGCGAAGTTCCGAAAAGTGCGAGGAGGCGGAATGGGGATATGTGTTGGGACGTCGTACAATTCACGGCTTTGAGGTAAAAGTTGAGTAGGTAATCAATTGTTCCAGTTTTAAGAACTCGGTGCTGGTGTGGAAAGATCGTCTATTGTCTTCTTCTACAAACCAGTCCGGCGATTCCGAGCAAGCTGGTAATTGCAACAAGGCTTGACGGCTCGGGTAAAGGACCAGGTCGGATTGCTATACAATACTGAAGTTTGGATACAGATATGTTGTAATACTCGTAGACCTGAAACCAGGCTGATTCTCCTGGCATTACCGGATTCCCGTAGAAATACAGATTAATTTGTCCCTCGTCGGGTGTGGTGGGGTTGATTGTCCAGGTGAGGCCGGACTGCGAGCTGGTTGGATTTACACCTCCCATGCTGGCATCCTTGAAGAGCACTATCGAAATATCTTGGCCTCCGGAAAAAACCTTGAAATGGAAACTTCCCCAGGGTTCAGTGCCGCTGTTCTTGACATAAGCTAAGATTGCTCGTTCGTAAGGATCTTCAAGATACTCCACGTACTGTGGCACAATATGATCTGTCCAGCCTTCAAACTCAAGCGGCACTCCAGGTGCTCCTATCATGAGCATGTCCAGCGCGAGCACTGGAGTCGCCACAGCCAACAAGACAATGCTTAGGACAGCAACGGTCTTCAACTGGTTTCTCCTTCTTCTCTGGCGGCGTTTGCGATTCTTTCGACCGCTTTTGTTTGAGGGAGTAGTTGAGGAGGCCTATAGGCTTGTGTTCCGGCAACCTTCCCACACGAATAATATGCCACAAAATTTGGGTTTTGTCAAATATCGTTTTGATGTCTATGCAGTTTGCGTCACAGAAGTCAGCGAGTGAGACGTAATATGGAACAAGCTGTAGACCACGGCCGTACTCATAATCACAAGTGTCAGACGTGTAAAAGATCGACTTTTCACCAACCTGTCTGGGGTAAATAGGCCTTTGGTTTCAAGAACATTTTCGTTTGTCGAGGTACATCACTCGGTCGGCTCGATGCCTATTGCAACCTTTTTCACTAAGCTGTTGCGATAAGACACAACCGGTAGGTGATTTAGCGTTAGTCGGCTAAGCAAGATAAACTCCGAATGCGCGTCTATTGCAACAACCTGACTTAGATGTCTGTTCACTATCGCAAGTGTAGATTCTCCGCTTTGCTGACAATGATGTGCCAGTCAGGTTGTTACTCTGACGAAGCGAAGAATCTCACGACGTTCGAAAACGCATTTTAAGAGGCGTTCCCAGAGAACTTTGTTACTACAAGGCGATCCCGGCGCAAGGCAGGTGGATTTGTGCAGGAGGTCGAAGGAGGTCTAATACCGTCGAACGTTTCGAGAACTAAACTTCCGAAACATTGGGATTACAACTTGAATAGGAGTTTGAAGTTGATAAGGTTTCCCGTTGTTTTGCCAATCATAGTCGTATATTTGCTTGTTGTGCCGGGTTCGTCATTGGCCGGTCCGACGCTTGACCGTATCCTCAACAACATGATCCTCGACGTCACAAGCGGCGGTCTCAACCAAAAGGAGTTCAAGGTCGTTACGCCGGACAGGCCCATCGGCCAGACGTTCACGACCGGTCCCAAAACCGTGGAAGTGTCGAGGATAGCAATCGCAGCGCCCTATTGGCACGAAAGCTGGACCGAGGGCGAATCGTTGGTTATGACCCTATGGGATTCTCCGGCTAAATCCAAGCAGATTGCCTCGGCTGAGATGCCTTACAAGTGGCGTGCTTGGGAAGGGACGGTCATCATGTATACTCTCAACGCCGTCGTACAGCCATCGACGCAGTATTACTTCGAGCTGACTGTTAAGGGTGGGGACGGAGAGATAGTCGGTATCTACCTCGGCGGCGATTACGAGCAAGGCCAGGCGTTCGAAGCCGGAAAGCCGGCGGATCGCAACATCTGGTTCGAGGTCCATTCGCGGCCCATTTTCGACCGAGACGCTGTTTATGCCGATCGCTTTAAAGATTGGAACCTTGATTATCCCGGTTTGGAAAAAGTCAAAGCGGCCGTGGCCGCAAAAGACTGGGACAAGGCCGTGGACGAGCTAGTAGCATACTACGAGGCAAGGGCCGATTTGGTGAATCCGGAAGATAAACCCAAAAAGAACCCCGACTTCGATCCTACAGATGCCGACCTCGCGCTCGATATGAAATACAGGGAATCCAAGGAAGTGGTCGTCGATCTCGGACCAAATTGGAACCATTATCGAATCTGGCCTACTCGTGGCGGTGTGGGACTCACGCGTACCGGTCTTTTCAAGTTCTTCCGAGCGGGTTACATCAACACAGGAGACGAGAAGTACGCAAAAGGGTTTAACGAGTTCATGACCCACTTTCTGAACGACATGCCCTCCCCATTGCGCGCAGGGGTGATCAAACCTACCGACAAGGACGTCAATCCTGCTCCGGGTCCCGGTTTGGCCGGCGCGTCGATGTGGGCAGGGTTGTCGATAGGGGCGCGGATGAACCAGATGTGGTGGGCTTATTCGGGATTCCACTCCTCGCCTAACTTCACGCGCGACATCAGGGCCGGAATGATCTTCAACATGGTGGATATGGCCACAGTGCTTTCGATGCAGAAAGGCGGCGGAAACTGGGAGTCGCAGATGACCACTGCCCTTTATGAGTTCGCCGAACGGCATCCCGAGCTGGCCAAGAGCAAGCAGTGGTTTGAAAAGGGCCTCAATGAGATGATCGCCAACCTCTGGAGCACCAGCCGTGCCGACGGCTCAGTACAGGAGCCGACCTTCGGCTACACCACTCTGATCATCAATCGCTATAGGGCGCTACTCGACACCTGCCGAAAGCTCAAGATATCGCTTGACCCAAAATACATTAGGCGCGTTGAAAAGACTATTGAGTATCTGATGTACAACACCGAACCGGACGGCCTGCTGCCAAGCCGGGGTGACACGTTCAACTTTGTTAACGGCTTAGGATTGCTTTCGTGGGGGGCCGATTTCTTCGGGCGAGAGGACTTCCGCTACGTTGCGACCAGCGGCAAAACTGGCAGGATTCCGAGCGGGACATCGGAGTTTTTCCCGATAGGCGGATGGATGGTAATGCGTTCGGACTGGTCGCGCAACGCTCTCTACCTCAACTTACACAACGGCAAGGACATGGGGCACGGTCACTACGACCAGCTATCCATCGTGGTGGATGCTTACGGCGCGAAGCTCATTGTCGATCCGGGTTGCTACATTTACGGCACGCCGGAGCACGAAAAACTGCGCAAGACGACGAGTCACGCCACAGTGACGGTGGACGACGCGGATACGCACGTCTACGAAACCGGCTCAAACTATTGGGCATGCATGACCTCGATGGACTACTATGAGGGAACTAACATCGGATATCGTGGTGTGCCCGGTGTTTTGCATACTCGCAAGGTCGTGTTTTTCAAGCCCTGGTCCACTGTTTCGAACTCGGTGAAGAATCACGCTGGCGAGCAGATTCCTTACGCTACTCGGAATGACGGTCACGAAGGTTATTGGCTTGTTCAGGATACGGTGACCGGGCTTGGAACCCATGAAGTGGCATGTAGATTTCCGTTTTACCCTGGTCCGGTACTATTGGACGAATCGACCGGAGTATGCCGCACCGAATATCAAGACGCCAACATTCTCATATTGCCTTGTCTTCCCGAGGGATTCGGTTGGTCCCTTTACGAATATGGCTTCCCGACCAGCGGGAACAAGCTCGCCCCTGCTTTTGGTGTGAAGTATTCTAAGAAAACTGAGCTTCCGGTTGCCTTTGCTGCCGCACTGATTC
>JAOAGX010000085.1 GCA_026415535.1 Armatimonadota bacterium
AGATGTGTATAAGAGACAGCAGCAGGCCTTGTCGGGCGAGATGCGTGTTCGGGGAACGGTTGCCGAGCAGGTCGTTCACCTCGCTAAGCTAGCGCGTGAGGCCGGTTTGGACGGTGTTGTTGCGTCTCCTCACGAGGTAGAGCCGGTTCGAACTGCATGTGGACGCGATTTTCTCATAGTCACTCCAGGTGTGCGTCCGGCAGGTGCGGATGTGGGAGATCAAAGGCGCGTGATGACTCCGAAGGAGGCTGTCGAAAAGGGCTCGGATTACTTGGTCATAGGTCGCCCGATCACCGGGGCCGACGATCCCAGGGCTGCCGCACGAGAGATAGCCGCGGGCATTTCAGCAAGCTCACGGGTATTATAGGTTTATATATTATTATCATAAGTTTGTATATTGTGTTATACATATAGAAGTTGTGTTGTGTAATTGTTTCTGTGCCGCGTCATTCCGGACATTGTCCTTCTGGGCATATTGTGTCCTTATGACTACCCCCCTTATTCCGACCATAACCCGTTATTCTGACCACACCACGTCATTCTGACCACACTCCGTCATTCTGGACCACCCCCCGTCATTCTGAGCGCAGCGAAGAATCTCGTGCGTTTTGGTAAACCAAGACGTCGCGTTGAGATCCTTCGCTTCGCTCAGGATGACGCGCGGTGCTTAGGATGACGGGTGATGCTCAGGATGACGCTTTTTGCTCACGACGGACGTTTTTTGCTCAGGATGACGTTTTTTGCTCACGACGGACAGTTTTGCTCAGGATGACGCTCCTTGCCTGGAATGGCGCTCTCCGCTCAGGATGGTGTGGTTGTGGCGGTATGACAGACGTGTGCCAGGATGACACCGTTCCGGTCAGGATGGCGGTTGCGTCGAGGAAAGGTCTCCCGCCCGCAATGGAGGTAAAAAGCGACTCGCACGCGAGATAGTAGTCAGGTGATGGTTACGCCAAGGAAAGGTATCGCGCGTCTTAGCCCTAGGCTTAGTGCTCCGCGATCGGGATTAGTAACCGCCTGGCAATCTCGATGTCACCAACGGACTTGGTCCGGCCGTCAGTGTTACGGCAGGCGAGGGTAACGGCTTGCTCGTAGTCAACCATCTCTTCCGGTTCACGGATATTAGCGGAGGCGATCTTAGCAAGCTCGTAGTCGGCGATACCCTCCATCAATTGCTCCCATCGCAGGCTCGAAACCGGTCCGTTTTCGCCGGGATATACGAAGAATACGTCTCCGGTCGGCCAGGTGCCCCATTCGGGATGGTTATAAGGGTCATCGGGCCAATCGTTGTAACTCCAGCGCAGGAAACCGTCGTATTCTCCCTGCAGTGCGAGCCATGGCAGCATTCTTGATTCCACGAGCGGCGAGAAGAGAAACGTGTTCGGGTGCTCAGGTCCGCTGCACACGTAGAAACTGGTAGTCATATTAGTGGCACGCTTGGTTGCTGAGCGCAACGTATCAATGCGCAAAAGTTGTGCGATTCCCATGGCTGAGCGCTCCGCAGGCGAAGCTTCCGTCACACCACGTTCGTTGAACCCGATCTGCAAGGCCAGGTCATCTATCTTCGGATAAAGATCCTCGATTGTGTTTCCTGCTAGTGAAACCTTTAGTTCCGGGGCATGCTCGGCAATGAAGTCGATTGCTGCCTCCATCGTCTCGGGCGATCTCTCATCGAAGCCTATGTAGGCCCGACCAAGCCAATCTCGCCTTTTTAGGTGTTCTACGAACGCCTTCAGAAAAGATCCCCAGGCGAAAGTGTAGAACTCGTCGCCAACAGCAGCTTTCACGAGCTTGATCTCTCCGGCATCGACGTCGAAGAACTCGATCATATTGCCGCCATTCTTGTCTCCCTGGACGATGGTGTAGCAATGGATGGCTCGGTTTATGCCATACTGTTCGTGAAGTTCTATATATCGGTCGAACGCGGTGAAATCAAATTCAAACTTGCCGTTGCTCTTTTTCCAGCGGATCGAGTTTGGGTATGGGTCACGAGTCTGAACTCCCCACGGCTGGTAACAAATTGGCGCGACTACCGTCTTCTGCCCGTGCAATGCTAGATCCTCTATGTAGGGACACAGAAGCTGAAAATGTTCTTCAGACCAAACTTCGACTCCGTGACGGCGCGCTATTGTAGCCGGGTTCATCCATACGTTTAGAAAGAAGCTCCAATCGCGCGCGTCCGGCAGGTCCACGTTGGCTACCTCAGCTTCGATGCGATTGAACGCGATTTCTTCACCGTTCGCTTTCAGTATGATAGGGCCTTCGTAGACGCCTCCCGGTATTCCGCGCGGCACGCGCAAGCTTAGGTGGAGCGCCGCACACTTGTCAATATCAAACTCGTCAACCTCATGAAGCGGGTCGCAGACCATCCCGACTTCTGGAGTCGGAACAGTCCCAACCAGCCGAACGCGTATCAGATCGGCAGGAATTACACCGTGCTCAGACCTCAAATCGCCTATCACGACTTTTGCCGAACCAATCTGTTCTCGTGCGACGACGAGCGCCATGAGTGATGTGATCTGATTTCGGCAGGTGAGAGCCTTGATCGGCGCCTCGTATATATCTGGATTGATCGGCGGTTCCTGATTAGGAAGAGGCGGTCTTAGAAGCGGTTGCCAGGCCAGTATGGCGCAGTTTCTCAATTTCTACCCCCTAGCACCCTTTTTTTGCTCCCGCTAAGAAACAGGCCAAAGCAAGTCAAAAAGGGGCACGCGCCTTCGAAGACCGCGTGCCCCCGGCGAACCTAATTAAACTTGCTATCGTGTCGGTCTAACCTCGTATACCGATTCAGCAACACCCTCTGCCCTCATACCAACCTTACTGAGCGATTCGTAGAAGGCCTCGTCGGGGCTGGCGTGGTCCGTCCTCGTGTATGGAATCTTCTTCGAAAGATCGCCGGAAGCAATTATTGCCACACCGTGCTGTCGACTAATCAAGCGCAGCATATCATACACGGCGAAGTCTTTCAATATCGCGTTTTCGGATTTACCCCGAGCTTTGAGCTTGGAGGGCAGGAAGATCCATTGCAACCTATCCTGCTCACCCATTCTCCAAAGAATTCTGGCTACGACAACGGAACCAGCCGGTGGTGCAGGAATCTCAATTGTCGACGACTGACCCTTTTGAACCGAACCGTCGTACTTAGTGCGGCCGACTTTGAGCTCAAAGTTCAGTGGCGAGGAATTGTTCGTGCCAAGCCGCAGCAAATACTGCCCGGGCTTCTGAGAATCTATGTTGATTAGCAATTCTTGTTTGCTGGTTCTCGGGTTCCAAGGCAATGGGGCAGGCGGGGCATACTCGTCTATGTACTGAATCGGCGCATTGGTGGGTTTCTGGAAGGTGAACCAGTTTGCGACCGCCGTTCTCACCGGAGAGAACTGGAACGCTACTGCGAACAGAAACACCACCACGGCTGCGGCAGCCACGGCACGCGCGGGCACTCGTATCGTGAACACATGTTGCCAATCAACGCGCCACCACTTTACGGGAGCCGGAGTCGTCCGCTTGATACGCTCCACTTCCGCCATTACCGATTCGTGGAACCCGGCAGGCGGATCAACCTCGGGTATTGAGTCAAGCATTGCCAAGGTTGTTCTAAATCGATCGTATGCGCGGCGGCACAATTCGCATTGAGCCAAGTGTTCTTCCACTCTCGCGCTCAATTTGCCGTCCATGGCGTTTTCCGCAAAGCTGGAAAACAGGTCCCGGACCTTACCGCATTTCATCACAAAACGCTCCGTTTGACACCGCTGCGACAGACCGACTTCGGTAGTTTAATTAGTTAGTTAAGCCAATGTCGGCTACGCCACAGTGATCTAGTTTTGTACAACTAAAAGGGCGCTCGTCCGAGCCATCCTCTCGAACAACGTGTTCCCGCGCTTGCGCCTGGTTACAATTGCTAGACTAATCATTCATCCGAAAAGTTCCGGCTCCGACTCTAATATTTCTGCAAGTGCCAATCGCGCCCTGTTAAGTCTGGATTTAACTGTTCCTATAGGAAGTTTTAGAATCTCGGCTATTTCTTCGTAGCTGCGATGCTGAGTGTGATAAAGAGTCACTATTATGCGTTGGTAGTCGGGGAGCGAGTTGATAGCTTTTTGCAGCGCACGCAACCTCTCTTTGTTTTCAACAACCTCGTCAGGAGTCGGAGCCCCATCCTCGATCTGTCTGGTCACAGAGTTTTCTTCCAGTTCGATCGCTTCGTCAAGCGAGGTGGTGCGGTGCGCCTTTGACCGCTTACGTTCGTCAAGGTAGACGTTAGTCACTATCCGATATATCCAAGTGGCGAACTTGGCGTCGCCGCGGAATGTCTGAATTGAGTGAAAGGCACGAATAAATGCCTCCTGGGCTACGTCGGCCGCATCGTTGTAGTTGCCCGTGATTCTTAAAGCGCAGTTGAAGACGCGTTTTTCGTACCGCCGAACGAGCTCGTCGAAAGCAGATGTTTCTCCGGCCTTGCACCGTTCGATTATCACGCGCTCGTCGAACTGGTCAATCCTATCTTGCGCATCTGATTTGAGCCTGGACGACCTTTCAAGCAACTAACTGCACCATCCCGCAGGCGCGCTCTTTTCCAAAAAGTGGCAGCAGGTCGCGATAAGCATCAATTTTGGACCGCGGCACTTCGCCACCGCCTTGGTAAAGCTCAACTGAACTCGCGCACTTCATAGCCTTGGACTGCGGCGCGTTTGTTAGGGGACGAGCCCTTCATTTGCTATTTGGTTCTGACAGCGGCTGCGTCAGTAGCCAAAGCCTTGGCCAATGCAGCCTGTTCTTCGTCAGACAAGGTTCGCTCGCTCTCGCCTCCCTGTATTCCCTTTGCGTAAAGGCGTGAGTCCTGCCTGCCGTAAAGGCTTGACATTGCGATCCCGTTGCCTTTAGCGTCGAGCAAAACGAGTGCGAAGCTCTGTTCGCCTCCAACGTCGTCAAATGCGTCAAAACGAACAAGCCCTACTTTTTGTAGGCATCCCTTAATGGCTTCGGCCTGTTCGAGCTGTCGTGCATTGATCTCGTCCAGTCGAGACTCGATGCGGCTTATAGCGCTGGTTTGCTCGGTCAGACGATCGACTATTCCGCCCACGCTGCCATCCATGAGTCTTTTGTCATACCGACTGGCAAGTCGTGAAAGCCTCCGGGAGATAACCACAAGCGAGGCAATCAAGATCAAGTTCAGGAGCAAAAGCCCGAGTAGGAAGTGAGCGTAGTTCGCTCTGAGAAAGTCAAACACAAAGCCCATCAGCGAGCCACCCTTAAATCGCATTATGTGCTGTATTATACCACAGCAGAGGCCGGGGTTCTAGAAACCAAGCGCATCGAGGTCGTTACAATTTCACGCCATCGACTCCGCCTAAAGCTGCTCTCAGTCGCTTACATCAATGCCTTCCGCTAGGCGCATCAGGTCGCGCTTGGGTTCGACCTCGTCCGACGGACACTCCGGACATGTCAGAATCTTCCACCACCTGACCAGGCAAGTAAGGCTCACTATGATCGCCAATGACATTATCACGACGGCGAGTCCGATCTTCACATAATCCGGTTGGGGACCTTGCGAAAGTCTGGTGATAAACTGGACGCCGGATGTCATCACGGTCACGGCCATATACGCAAACGGTGCGAATGTCGTAAGCGCATATATTTGCTTTGCGGATCGTCGGAGCAGGTAAGTCGTCCCTATAGCAAGCGCGATCACCCCGAGAAGGCCGTTGGCAAGTCCCAACATCGGCCACAACGTCGCGATAGTGCCTCCTCTGAGCAGGTAATACCATGCGCCGGTTACAGCGAAGCTTGTTAACATAACACCAGGCAACCACGTCCCGCTCCCAAACGGCTTGTAGATCGGGCTGAGAATCTCCTGGAGAATGAACCGTGCGACCCGTGTGCCAGTGTCGATGGTTGTCAGGATGAACAGAGCCTCGAACATGATCGCGAAGTGATACCAGTAGCTTACCATGCTCTTCATCCCGGGCAGTTGCTTGAACACGTTTGCCATTCCGACTGCAAGCGTTACCGCTCCTCCCGTGCGACCGATCAGCGACTCCTCCCCAACCGACCTGGCTAGGTTGCTCAACTCCCTTGCCGTAGTGGCGGACACCTGGAACTTTGTCGGGTCCGCATTTATCGCGAAATAGTGATCCTGGCTGAGTATACATGCTGCGATCAGCGCAAGTATTCCGACGAAGCCTTCCACGAGCATGGCTCCGTAACCGATCGGGAGTATATCCTTTTCGCTGGATATCATTTTGGGTGTTGTTCCGGAGCCGATAAGCGCGTGGAACCCCGATATCGCTCCGCAGGCTATCGTCAGGCACACATAAGGCCACACCGGCCCTGGGATCACTGGTCCGCCGCCTAGGTAACGCGTCGTGGCGGTCATGCTAAGGTTCGGATGTGCCCACGCAATGCCTAAAGCCAGAAGCGCGACCGTTCCCAGTTTCATATACGTAGACAAGTAGTCACGCGGACACAGCAACATCCACACGGGCAATACGGCTGCGATGAATCCGTAGCTCGCAAGCGCGATCTGAAGCGACGCCGGGGATAGTTTGAACCAACCGCCGATTCCGCTATGTGCGACCGGGTTACCTGCTACTACGCCGACGAACAGGAGCACCACACCTATCGCAGATGCCTCTGCCACTTTGCCCGGCCTGATTCGGTACATCCACTGGCCCATCAGGAATGCGATAGGAATCGTGCAGGCAATCGTGAAGACGCCCCAGGCACTCTCAGCTAGCGCGTTTACAACTACCGCTGCCAGACCGGCAAGAGCAACTACCAGCACGAAAATTACCGCAAAGGTCGTGCACCAAGCCGCAACCGGCCCCAAAAACCGCTCCGCGATTCTCGATATCGAGTGTCCTTTGTGACGAACCGAGGCGTGAAGGATTATGAAATCCTGCACGGCGCCTGCAAAGACCGATCCGATTAGTATCCACAGCGCGCCCGGCATGTATCCGTATTGAGCCGCTAGCACTGGCCCTACAAGAGGCCCCGCGCCTGCGATTGCGGCGAAATGGTGTCCAAAAAGGACCCATTTATTGGTCGGGTGGTAGTCTTTTCCGTCGCGAAACTCGTGCGCCGGCGTAGGTCGTTTCGAGTCTATTACAGCCACCTTCGCAGCAAGAAAGGCCCCGTAGTATCGGTAACCGAGAGCCAGCACGCAGAGAGCGAGAGCAAGTAGTGTCAGGGAGTTCATATATTCCTCGCGGTAGTCGTGAATCAGAAAGATTATCCTATCGCACTCGTAACCTGTCAACAGACTGTGCCGTTATTGGTCATTATGATAGGCGCGTTTCACTAATTTTTCCGTTAAGATGAAAAGCAAATTGCTATAAAAGCGTTGTTTGGTGTGCCGCCTGGCGCATTTCACCAACTCTCCCGCCCATTTGAGAAGCATCAAATCGCTGAAAACACTCGTGATTTGCGTTCTATTGAAATAGCGTTTCTATATGAGGCTGATCTGATTTTCTGGGGCTGATTTGATTTCTGAGGCAGATTTGACTTTCTGGGGTGCGGTTTGATTTTGGGGGTAGATTTGATTTTCTGGGGAGCGGTTTGATTTTGTAGGGCAGATTTGACTTTCTGGAGTGCAGACCGTTGTCTTAATGTTGTGTTTCTGATTGTCGTGACGCAGAGATCCTTCGCTTCGCTCAGGATGACGGTTGTTGCTCAGGATGACGAGTAGTTGTCAGGATGACGGTTGTTGCTCAGTGCGACGGTTTTTGGTGAGGGTGACGTTTTTTGGTCAGGGTGACGGCTTTTGGTGAGGGTGACGTTTTTTGGTGAGGAGGTTTTGGTTAGGACGAAGGTTTTCGGTCAGGGTGAAGGTTTTTCTTTCAGAATGACTTTTTTGCTCAGGTTGACTCTGAAAATAACACGTAATTCTGCCATAACATGGCATTCTGGCACAACTCATCACTCTGGCATAACATGTCATTCCGACATACCATGTCATTTTGGCCATTTTTGTCATTCTGAGCGTAGCGAAGAATCTCGGCGGTTGGTTGAGCGGAGATGTCGCGTTGAGATCCTTCGCTCCGCTCAGGATGACGGTTGTTGCTCAGTGCGACGAGGAGTTGTCAGGATGACGGTTGTTGCTCAGGATGACGGCTTTTGGTGAGGGTGAAGGTTTTTGGTCAGGGTGAAGGTTCTCTTTCAGAATGACTTTTTTGCTCGGGGTGGTGTGGTTGAGGTTAGGATGATATGCGGTGTGAGGTGGGTTATGTGAAGCGATTCTTCGTATATGTTCTTACCAACCGCTCAGGCACTCTTTACACAGGTGTTACAAGCGATTTGGC
>JAOAGX010000086.1 GCA_026415535.1 Armatimonadota bacterium
AACCAAGGCTGTGGTATTCTCCCGCCGCGATAGCCACAAAGCCCGTGTTTGGGGATGGCACGTCGCACTGGCCATACTCGTTGTCTCCCCACGCGACGATCGATCCGTCCTGTTTCAAACCAAGACTGTGAACTTCTCCCGCCGCGATAGCCACAAAGCCCGTGTTTGGGGATGGCACGTCGCACTGGCCATACTCGATGTCTCCCCACGCGACGATCGATCCGTCACGCTTCAAACCAAGGCTGTGGCTACCCCCCGCTGCGACAGCCACAAAGTCTTTATTAGGGGTTGGCACGTTGCACTGGCCAGAGTAGTTGTCTCCCCACGCGACAATCGAGCCGTCCTGCTTCAGACCAAGGCTGTGACCTACACCAGCCGCAAGCTTCGTGAACGGCCCACTTAGATCGACCCCGAACACCTGCTCTCCCCAGCCAATAACCAAGCCGGAACCCATAGTCGGCGAGCAGACTACCACCACAACTGCCAAAAGCAAACTAAACCGCCTCAAAACACTCCCCACAAACATCGATCATCTCTCCTTCAGTTTCCAAATAAATTTAGCCCGTGCACTTTATGCAACTTCAAAACCACAGCTTAGATCCGCTCAGACCACCTGGCCGTCCCAACCCACAATTGAACCGGACGCGAATACTGCGGTTGAAGCAGTCACACAAGCAAAGAACGTTGTAATAAGGCGAAATATACGACCCATCGAACAAATAAACGCACACAATGCTGCAATATTACGCGCTCAAGACATGCTGTTGGAATGTATCATGCGCTTAGACTTTTGTCAACCAGCTGTTTTTTTGTTGAAGACAGTTTGGTGTTGTGGGCACAGATTATTAGCTTCGCTCAGAATAACGACTTGGCTGGTATGTCCTTTTGAGCGAAGTGACGAACTTCATTAGAATCAAGCTTTTTTCGAGCTCGACTCCGCGAGGTTTTTTGCATCCTTTCTAGACTGCTCCGCTGTCACGGCCGCATCTACAAAGGCGTACACGTGGGTAAAGACGGCTAAACAGAGGAAAATCACGGCCGATGTGTCTAGGTCTTGCACGAACCTGGTGATGGGATCAATAGCTCCACCCACACTGGGTCTCAACGCGAAGAAAAGCAGCCACGATATAGAAACTGTAAGAAAGAGCGCGATTCCTTTGATGGTCTTGCCGCAGTAGATGTGGCCCAAACCCGGAACGCCTGAGAATAGAGCGGCCACAAACGGGCTGCGCGGCGGAAGTTCGAAGGTTGATCGGAATGCTTCCGGCTGCTCGACCATGAGTTTCAGAAGCTCCCTCTGGCGCCTGGCTTCAGCTATTTGAATTGTCACTTTGGCAAACTTCTCCTCCGCAGACGTTCGGGAGGGATCCGACTCGAAAATTGATTTGTATTCTTCAGCCGCCTCCTCGAGCTCGCCTCGTGCTGCAAGTAGGTCTGCTGCAAACTCGCGGGCTTCGCTGTCATTTGGACGCAAGCTAAGAGCTTGCCTAATAAGATGCTCGGCCTCCTCGTAGTTACCACGCGTGCGGCTGACGTGGGCTGCTCGAAAAATCCGCTCGAATTCGGCATGTTTCCTTATTTCGTCGGGGTTCATATGTGCTTTCATCACGAAAAGCAAAAATCGAGGCGAGTAATCTCTATCGCGAAAGCCCGACGTATAGAAAACCAAGAAGAACCTATCGATGATCCCGAATACACATCCGGAACAATCGAAGCCCTCGTTCGACGCGCCCTCGTTCGGCGCCATTCTGAGCGCGGCGAAGAACCCAGACTCCGCGCAAAGACTTTTGGCTCCACCCCTAGATCCTAGATGACGTATAACGTCGGGTTCATGGAATTATTCGACAGGTCTCCAGGCTTCGCGATTGCGGAACCCGCAACCTTCGCGAACCTAGCACTTTCGCCCCCTAGCCCTTCAGTGACCGGTCTATCTAGCGGCTTCGAGTTTGACTGCTGTCTCTCGCCAGAGCGACTCAATATCGTAGTAGGCTCGCTCCTCGGGAGCGAAAATGTGGACTACTATATCTCCGTAATCCACTAGCACCCAGCGGGCCTCTTTGTAACCTTCAACTCGGTCCTTGATCAGTCCGCGCTTCTTACCGTCGATAATAAGCCCGTCCGCCACAGCTCGGATATGCGTATTCGAAGTGCCGCTAGCGATTACGAAGAAGTCGGCTACTAACGTGCGTCCGCCAACTCCGATAACTTCAACATCCTCCGCTTTCTTCTCGCGAAGGATTTCCTGAACTATTTGCAGTTTTTCCTGAGTTTCGATCTTCTACCTCTTAGTGATAAGCGTTACGCTTGCCGACAATCACCGTTACGTCCGGACCACTCTTCTTCTGGGCTCCGTCCTCTATGATCAGATCGCAGCCGATCAGTTTCGCCAGCCGCATCACTGCTTCCGTCTTACCTTTGCGCGTGATGATTTGCGACTGGTAGTAATCGGACTTTGGCGCGTTGTCCGTTCGCGTGACTTCGTAACCGGCATCAATCAACTGATCAGCTATCTTTTTGGCCGCTCCAGCAACTCCGCTGCCGTTAAGCACCTCAACTTTGGGATTGGGTTCCTGGAAGAGCAGTGTGACGCTGACAACCTGAGCAAGTTGCTTGGTATCCGGCAACCAATAGCTGACTCTTCCAATCATCCCGGGCCTGCCAGGCAACACCTCCATTGTTATATTTTCGGGCTTGATGTCCTTGAAAAAGTCCGCCAGGCCATCCCAATCCTTCATATTGAGGTCGCTGACGACGTAACCCCTATTGTAAGCGGTCTCAAGCACGCGCGCCCTCTCTCGTTTTGTGGGAAGACTCAGAATGCGGTTTGCAAGAGCGCGTAGGAATATCTGTTGCCGGGCAATTCGGCCCGCAGGAACTTTCTTACCGTTGATGATTTCGTAGCCGGAGTCCCCATACTTATCGTGCCTGAACCTTACGTAGCCCTCGGCTTGCTTGCCGTTTAGAAGTTGTTTTTCAGGACTGGCCTTGAGGTTGATGTAAAGCCCGCCGTGGCGATCCACGTAGTGCATATCCTTATCGACCTTGATATAGACACCGCCAACTAGGTCCACTATGCCCCTCAAACCGTGCGTATTGGTCTTGACGTACTTTTCAATAGGAACCCCCAACAGGTCCTGGACCACTTGTTTTGTGAGCTGTGGCCCGCCGTAAACGTGGGCTGAGTTGATCTTGCAGATACCGTGCCCGGGAATCTCGACGCGCGTGTCGCGTGGAATCGATAACGCGCGAATTTCTTTGGTCTGTGTATCCAGAGCCAATACAACCAGCGTATCGGACAGGCCGTTGCCGTTCTTGCTCCTTCGTGCCGTGTCGTCCTCACCGATCATTAGTATGCGCACGTAGCGCTGGCCACCAAACGCGCCAGTCAGAAAATCGCCGAAGGTGGTGTGAGTGGCTTTCATTGTAGGCAACCAGACCGCTAGGAAAGTTCCCGCCGCGATTCCTACAGCAGATCCCAGCAGAATCACCAACATCGCCGCCACCCATGATGTGCCTTTCATAGATCTGAGTGGTCTTGGTCCACAGATTGGAATCCTTACCGAAAACCTCATTCTGTTACAGCACCCTATGCGCAATGTCGCAACAGACCATGCCTGCACAGACTTCCCGCTTACATAAATTGTCCTGCTCAAACAGATTCTGCCTCTCACACAATATCAGAGCCGTCATCGCTATTCAGGCCGTCATTCTGAGCGCAGCGATGAATCATCGGACTTTACGCTGAAACCACCTGCTTTTCTCAGGATGACACAAAAGACAAAATCTTCGTAGGATCTAGAACCTAACCAATGGGTGTCAAATCGCCGGAAAAGCATCATCCATGATCTGTCGCCGCCGTTTTGTACAACCCGTTCTCGAGTATGTACCGCTCTACAGCGTCAGGAACAAGATACTTAATTGATCGCCCGGATAGCACCCGCTCTCGTATGTTCGTCGACGAGACATTCACTCCCGGCATCTGAAGGTGAACCAGCTCCTGCGCAAAATCCTCTGGTAGCGCTCCCACCGCTGTCTCGAAATCGCTGCCTGGCCGGTCGGCAACAGCAATTGTAGCCAGCGCCTGAATTCCGTAAGGATCGCGCCAGCTCATCAGGTTACGAGCCTCATCCGCGCCTATCAGCACGAACAGACGCGCTGATCCGCCGAGCAGACCTATGATTTCTCGCACCGTATCTATTGTATACGACGGTCCCTCGCGGTCAAGCTCCACAGTTGAGCACTCGAAATACTCATTATCAACAACGGCAAGACGGACCATCTGTAATCGATGCTCGGCCCTTGCTATAACCTGTCCTGGCTTGTGAGGAGGCTCCCCGGCCGGTACGAACAGCACCTCGTCCAACCCAAGCTGCTGACGCGCTTCCTCGGCAAGTATCAGGTGGCCAATGTGTATCGGGTCAAATGTGCCACCCATTATCCCGATAGACACCAAATTGCCGGCCCCAGCCCCCTTACTCATTCTCCGATCCGAAGAAAGTCACCTCTTCTCAGCTCCTAAGCTGTCCGTTACCTGTCACTACATATTTATAAGTCGTAATCTCCTCAACCCCCATCGGACCACGCGCGTGTAGTTTCTGGGTGCTAATTCCCATCTCCGCACCTTTGCCGAACTCGTAGCCGTCCGAGAAGCGAGTTGAGACGTTAACAAACACACACGCGGAGTCTACCTCATCAGCGAAACGCCGCGCAGCCGTGTAATTTTCTGTAACGATAGCATCGGAGTGACGACTGCCGTAAGTATTTATGTGGCTTATGGCATCGTCTAGCCCAGACACTACTTTTACGGCCAGTATAAGATCGAGATACTCCGTAAACCAATCCTCTTCGGTGGCCTCTTTCACACCGGAGACCAGCTCTCTAGTCTTGGCACACCCCCTTATTTCAACGCCCGCATCGGCCAAGCGTTTACATATCCTTGGAAGAAACTCCCCGGCGATTTGTTCGCTCACCAAAAGCGTCTCCATTGCATTGCATACACCGGGGTTTTGTACCTTGGCATTCATGACTATTTCCTCGGCCATCGAGAGATCAGCAGCCGCGTCTACATAAACGTGGCAGTTGCCGTCAAGGTGCCATACAACAGGGATGAACGAGTTCTCAACCACACTCTTAACCAGTCCTTTACCCCCGCGAGGTATGAGCAGGTCTATATAGTCTTTCATCTTCAGAAGCTCTATTACGGCACTGCGGTCTGTCGTCTCGATGATCTGCACGGCTCCATCAGGCACGCCCTCTGCGGAAATGATCTTTCGAATGATACCAGCTATTGCCAGGTTCGAGTTTATCGCCTCCGAGCCTCCACGTAAAACGACGGCGTTGCCCGCCTTCAAACACAGCGCGGCAGCATCTGCTGTCACGTTCGGACGAGATTCGTAAATAATCCCTATTACCCCGATCGGCACGCGCACTTTGCGAACCTCCATGCCGTTAGGTCTCACGTAACCCTCAATAGTTTGGCCCACAGGGTCTCTTAAGGCGGCAATCTGCCTCACGCCATCTGCCATCAGCGCGATCTTTTTCTCATCTAATGTCAGGCGCTTAAGCATTGCTCCGCCAACCCCATTTCGCTCAGCGACTTCCAAATCTTTTTGGTTTGCCTCGAGTATCAAGGATTTGCTTGCCTCGAAAGCGTCGGCGATAGCAAGTAGCGCACGATCTTTTACCGCGCTGCCAATAGTTGCCAACTTTGCTGCTGCAACCTTAGCTTGCTTGCACTTAGATTCGACTTCGCTCATAGCTCCACCTGTGAATCGTACATTTGATTTCACACGCCCAAAACCAGGTTATCCCTGTGTATCACCTCATCGAAGTCCTTATAGCCGAGAATCTTTTCAATCTCGTCAGATCGCTTGCCTTGTATCATCTTGATTTCGTCTGCCGAGTAGTTGACCAAGCCGCGAGCAATTTGGCGGCCACTCTCGTCCACCACCGAAACTAGATCGCCGACCGCAAACGAGCCCTCGCATCCGACTACACCCGCTGCGAGCAAACTTTTTCCACGCTCCACCAGCATCCTACGCGCACCTTCGTTTACGGTGACACTGCCCTTCACACGGCTACCAAAAGCTATCCATCTCTTTCGATGGCTCAACCCCGATGACCGGCTCAGGAACCGAGTGCCGACGTTTTTCCCGGCTGCTGCGTCTAGTATAACGTTCGGCCGCGAGGCCCGGGCAATCACCATACGCACCCCCGAGTTGACCGCGATTTTGGCCGCCTCGATCTTTGCCCTCATGCCGCCGCGCCCATAAGCTCCACACGTAGATCCTGCTAGCGCTTCGATCTCTGGAGTGATTTTGCTCACCTCTTCCACAAGCCGAGCGTCTTCCAAGCAAGGATCGCGGTCGTAAAGTCCTTCCACGTCCGAAAGGTTCAGAAGCAAATCGGCATCAACACACGCCGCAACGAGTGCGCTCAGAGTGTCGTTTTCCTCGAACCTAATCTCCTCGGTAGCAACGGTGTCATTTTCGTTTACGATCGGCACACAACCGAGATGCAAAAGGGTGTGCATCGTGTTGCGGGCGTTAAGGTAACGTACGCGGTCGCGGAAGTCGTCGCGTGTCAGCAGAACCTGAGCGACCACTATTCCGTGTTCGGAGAAAAGCTCCGTGTAAGTGTGCATCAACAGGCTCTGACCCACAGCCGCGCTCGCCTGTTGGTCGGGGATGTTGGCGGGCCTCCGGGCAAGCCCCAGCCTTTCCATGCCAGCCCTGATAGCCCCCGAGGTCACTAGAACGATGTCCTTGCCCTGCTTCTTCACCGCGGCGAGCTGATCGACAAGGGTTGCCATCTTCGCACGGTCGAGAGATCCCTTATCTGAAACTAGGCTGCTTGTTCCGACCTTCACCACGATCCGGTTGGGCGATTTGTTCTCACGCTTCATCCCAGAAATCGAACTCCACGCTTCTTATAGTTACGACATCCCCGTGCTTGGCACCCTCGTCTTTTAGAGCCTTGATCACACCCATCTTTTCGAGCTGGCCATGGAGTCTGCGAAACGCGTACTCGTTGTCGATATCTGTTCGAGCAACCAATATCTCCACTGGCCGTCCCGTAACCTCAAAGCGTCCCTCGCCGACCTTTCGCACCTGCCATGACTCCGCTTCTCGATCAACCGTAAACCGCGCAACCTCCTCGACAGGTTCCTCCGTTCGGGGTAGCGAATCGAGCCGTTCAGCGATCCGATAAACCAGCGGCTGAATACCATGCCCGGTCAGCGCGGATATCTCAAACACCTCCAATCCGCGAGCTTCCAGATCGGGTTTGACTGCCGCCACGATCTCACCAGATGCTGGCATGTCGATCTTGTTCAGAGCAACAATCTGAGTCAAGGCCGCGAGCCTGTCGCTGTAGGCCGACAGCTCCTTATTGATCGTATCGAAGTCACGCATAGGATCACGACCGCTAAAGCCCGACACGTCAATCATATGCACCAGCAGACGTGTCCGTTCAATATGCCGCAGAAACTGGTCGCCGAGGCCGGCTCCCTCATGCGCACCTTCGATTAGCCCCGGCATGTCGGCAACCACAAAGGACCTGTCGTCAACGCTCACCACGCCTAGGTTAGGAACCAGCGTTGTAAAAGCGTAGTCCGCAATTTTTGGCTTTGCGGAAGAGATCCTGGATATCAGAGTGGACTTGCCCACGTTCGGGTATCCAATGATCCCAACATCCGCCAACAGTTTGAGCTCGAGTCTGATTCTTATCGGCTCGACCGGCTCGCCCTTTTCGGCGAAACGGGGAACTTGGTTGACAGAAGTCGCAAAACTCGCATTGCCTCTGCCGCCCTCACCCCCACGCGCCGCGATGCACCGAGCTCCATGGCGCGCCAGGTCTGCAATCATACGTCCTGAATCGGCTTCGTAAACTACCGTGCCGACCGGAACCTTCAAGACCAGGTCTTCACCATTTTTGCCGTGTTTGTCGTTCGGACCGCCATCGCCGCCGCGCTCGGCTACGTATCGCTTCTTGTAGCGCAGGTCAACAAGCGTATTGAGCTTTGAATCAGCTTCGATGATGACATTGCCGCCGCGTCCACCGTTGCCGCCGGACGGCCCGCCATGCGGTACGAACTTCTCTCGCCGGAACGCCACTATCCCGTTCCCGCCGTCCCCGCCCTTTACAGTTATCTCGACTTCGTCTACGAATTGCATCGAGAGAGGTCCTGGTCACGAGAGAAATTAGTTCTTCATAATCTTAGAAGAACACGGCGGACTCCCTTGCGTATAGAAGCAGCGGCACACCGCTCAGGACAGGACCAGATGTTTGCCCAGCTCTATTCCTCGC
>JAOAGX010000087.1:0-8024 GCA_026415535.1 Armatimonadota bacterium
CCCATGCCCAGAGATACCGATATCCTCGCTGCACCAGACCGTCCTACCAATAATCCCGCCGATATCGCAAATGGCAGAGCAATTCCCATAACATACCAGTCCGAATCTACCAAGTTTCGCAAGCACGAGCCAAACAGCGCCGCTAGCAGCGACCAGTTCACAACACGCCATGCCTCCGGCGGAATTAAGTCGTCCCACGCAACACCGTCACCGGAAGGAGTAGGTTTTTGCTGATCCAATAAGGCTCGACGTTCACTCTGAGCCGGTTCAGCAGGAACTTCGCCACCTCCAAGTCTAACTCCGGCAGCTATAGGCCGCCATACAACAAAAGCCAAGGCAATCAGCAGAGCGGCCAGCGCCGGAATGCCTGTCTCTGCACCAATCTGCAAATACGACTGGTGAGCATACTTCGTGGGACCGGCAATTGCATATCGGGGATAGGCAACATCAAACGTTCCCGGACCCAAGCCGATCAAAGGATGATCGCGGATCATATTGATCGTCGATCGCCAGGCGTAAAGGCGGAAAAGTGTCGAGTGAACCTGAGTGCCGCCCGACTCGGCCGCCCTCATCCGCTGCCTAACCGGCCCCGAAAACACCATCACAAGCGGAACAAGCACAATCGAGATTAAAATCAAACGCTTGAGACGGTCACGTGTCAGCAAGCGCGTCGCCACAACAAGAACGAGAAAAACGACGAGAGAACCCGCCGTAGCCATAACTCCGAACTTAGCCCCCGTTAGCATTAGCGCAACAATATTTAGCGCAAAGGCGGTCCCCGCTAATAACACCAGTACACTCCTGCGCGTTACCAAATAAACTCCAAGCGCAATCGGGATCGCGATCACCAGGAATCCGGCGAAGAAACCAGGATTGATGAAAGTACCAAAAAGCCTCCGGTGATCACCCTCTGAAAGAAGCGACTTCCAAAAACGAATACCCCCACCCGCACTCGTGGCGTAGTCCCTGATCCCGAACAAGCATATCCCAAGGGCGACCAGTGTAAGCCCCCAGACGGCGCACGCAGCTATTCGTCGATTCCGACAAATCGATCCGGCAAGTACGTAAGCTCCGACACACGCTGTAGCATAGATAAGAAACCTTAGCGAGGCGTAGACCGATTCGGTGAAAACGGTAGAGACGCAAACAAGCGCCAAGAAGACCATAAGAAACGCGAATCCGGGCACTCTCGCCCATGCGTCGGACGCTTTACTTGCCAACCGACAGATAAGCGCCGCAAACACGAGTATCTGAATGATCGCACAGGTAAGTTCGCCGAACCCACCTCCGATAACCGGGGACAGTACCAACGCTCCCAGAAGTAAAACTGCGCTCACGTAATAAGCCGTCCTTCGCTCAAGTTGATTTAAGGATAGGTTCGGGAATAGCCGATGTCAACCGGCCTCTCAAGAACGAATTTATGAAGTGCGCGACTTTAGTCGCTCCTTACCCCAAACAGCGACGAAGCACCATGCTCAAATTCGTCGAATCGTCGGTTTGACAGCTTGGAGAGACGTGGATAGCATGTGAGAGTTATAGGAGTGCTGGCGTGGCTGATATTCTACAATGGGTCCTTATAGGGCTTTCAATTCCGCTGTTCGTGGCGATGATTGTGCACACCGTCCGACGCGCACGCGAACTCGACCGTCGAATCGAAGAGTACCGAGAGGAACAGGAAGCTGCAAAAAGCCAACCTGGACCAATCAACCCATATGAGCAGATGGCCGGACTCTTCGGGTCGGACGGCTCGGGTTCACAAGTCACAATCCAAGAGTCACGACCGGATACGCGTAATACGCCCGAAGAACCAGGTACGGGGCAACATACCTCAGACCACTGAGAATTTGTGGCTTCCGACTTCCATAAATACTGGAGGGAGCTGTTGAGCGAAGAATTAGACACGAGAGCTTTCTGCGAACGGGTCCTCGAACGGGCAAAAGCCGTCGGGGCGAGCTACGCCGATGTGCGGATCGTGCGAAGACAGTCCGAAGTAATCGATCTCAGAACGGGAAAAGTCGAGAGACTTGGTCACGAATTTGACCGAGGTTTCGGTGTGCGAGTAATCGCAGATGGTTCGTGGGGGTTCTCTGCGAGCCCGAGTTTAACAACCGAAGAGGCCGAGCGCATTGCTGAGGAAGCAGTCAGGATCGCTCGGGCTTCAGCGCTGACAAAGCGCAAAGATGTGCTTCTTGCACCGATAGAACCGGTCGAAGGGTCGTTTTCGACCGACTGGAAGATTGACCCGTTCGACATCTCGCTCGAAGAAAAGATCGGTCTGCTAAAGGACGCCGACAGGCTTCTACGCGAAAACGAAAAGATCAAGGTTACTGACTGCTCGATGGACTTTTGGAGCATAGATCAGGTGTTCGCCTCTACCGACGGATCCTACATCGAGCAAAAAAAGATCGAAAGCGGCGGAGGAATTGCTGCGACAGCCATAGAGGGCGGCGAAGTCCAAAAGCGATCTTATCCGGCGTCGTTCGGTGGAGATTACGCGGCGGCGGGATACGAATTCGTCGAATCGCTCAAGCTGATCGAAAATGCGGAGGAGATTGCTCGTGAGGCGGTCGAGCTTCTGAAAGCACCAGTATGCCCGTCGGGGGAGTTTACGCTGATACTCGAGGGCAGCATGCTCGCATTGCAAGTGCACGAATCGTGCGGTCACCCTATCGAGCTGGACCGAGTATTCGGCACCGAAGCCTCCTTCGCGGGCACGAGCTTCTTGACGACTGACAAGCTCGGATCCTTCAAATACGGCTCCGATTTAGTCAACATTACCGCCGACGCTACTTTACCTGGCGGGATGGGAAGCTTCTACTATGACGACGAGGGCGTACCGGCGCAAAGGGTAGACATCATCAAGGAAGGAATTTTCTCTGGCTATCTGAGCTCTCGCGAAACGGCCGCAGAACTTGCTGAGCTCACCCCAGCTTGCTCCACAGGGGAAACGGAGCAGATGAGCGGCGGAGCCATGCGCGCTGACGGCTGGGACCGTATACCTCTCATCCGAATGACTAACATCAACCTACTTCCGGGTGACTGGGAATTCGATGAACTAATCGCCGACACTACTAACGGCATATATGCCGCAATGGTGAAGAGCTGGTCTATCGATGATAAACGCCTCAATTTCCAGTTCGGGACAGAGGTAGCATGGGAAATTAAGGACGGTGCTCTTGGTCGCATGTTCAAAAACCCAATCTATAACGATATAACACCGCGCTTCTGGAGTTCGTGCGACGCGATCTGTGGCGAGTCTGACTGGCATCTTTGGGGTGTTCCTAACTGTGGTAAAGGAGAACCAATGCAAGTCGCTCATGTTGGGCACGGCGTCGCCCCGGCCCGATTTAGGAATGTGAGAATGGAGGGGGCGAAGTGAGTACGGCCTTGATGGGCGAAGAACGGATGCTGGACATAATCGACCTTGCGCTGTCTCATTCGAAGGCAGACCAAACAGAAGTTGCGCTCTTTTCAGGACGATGGGCTTTGACCCGCTTTGCGAATTCTACTATCCATCAGAACATGGCTGGCAACAGCGTAGGAATCCGCGTACGCGCGGTTTTCGGCAAGAGGGTTGCGTCGGCTTACTCGAACGCTATCGACGAAGACGGCGTTCGCACAACGGTTGACCGCGCGATTGATATGGCACTACATCAGGATGAAAACCCGGATTTCGTTTCCCTGCCAGGCCCAAGGGAAGGCAAACCTAACAATGAGACTGATAGGCTTGAGTTTCGCTCTTTAAGGGAAGGCAAGTACTCCGCAGCAACCGCTGAGTGCACCGCCGAACAACGTGCGGAAATGGTGCAGTCGATCATAGACGAGTCGGACCGCATGGGAGCGACAGCAGCAGGGTCGCTAAGTGTTTGGGCGGGCGAACGTGCCGTGGCCAACTCGTTAGGCATTCGAACCTACTACCGAACAACAAGCGCCAGGTTGACCACTGTCGCTACCGGTCCGGACGGCGGATTCGGCTACGCTTCGGCAAAGGCAAACGACATCAGCGACATCGATCCGCGCTTAGTAGGATATGAGGCGGCCGAGCTCGCTGCAAAAAGCAGAAATCCAGTAGACCTCGAACCAGGAGAATATGAGTGTATCTTGTCACCTTACGCCTCCGCCGATATGGTTTCGATGTTCGTATGGATGGGCTTCGGCGCACTTGCTTATCAAGAAGGCAGGAGCTTCGTCTGTGGCAAGTTAGGCGAGAAGATTGTCCATGAATCCGTTTCGATCTGGGACGATGGACTAGACCCGCGCACTATTGTCACTCCTTATGACACCGAGGGTGTGCCTAAACAACGCGTCGATCTTGTTAAGAACGGCGTAGCGGCTGGACTCTTATACGATTCCTATACGGCTCATCGCGAGGGGAAGAAGTCCACTGGGCATGCTGGCAGTCTGAACCCGATCTTCACGCCAGGCAACGCCACCGTCGAAGAAATGATCGCGGCCACAAAACGCGGTCTTTTGGTCACGAGGTTCCATTACACAAACGTAGCGCACCTGATGACGGCAAGTTTCACTGGCATGACACGTGACGGCACGTTTCTGATCGAAAACGGCCGCATCGTCGGGCCTGTTAAAAACCTGAGATTCACACAGAGCATACTCGATGCCCTCTCCAATGTGGATATGATCGGCCGCGACATAAAGCTCGTCGATAATACTCTAGCTCCAGCTTTGAAAATTGCTAAGTGGAGGTTCGTAAGCGGGACGGAATTCTAGACTGAGAAGAGTGAATAATCTCTTGTAGCGTTGAGACTCTTCGCTTTGCTCAGAATGACGGGAAAGAGGGCGTTGAGATTTTTTGTCAAGCTCAGAATGATGAGCGGCGAGAGTTAGACCGCCCAGAATGACGGCAGTCAAAAACAATCCTGCATGCGAGAACTTTCTTGTGGTCGTTAATGTAGCTTGTGCTGTCCATGATGACGGCAATTAAAATGGCAAAATCGGATAGAGGAAGGTGAAAACACTTTTTGCATTGGCTTCAGACATCTCTTGAGCGAGTGTATCCTTCATCGCCAGAGAGGGATTGTTCAGAGCTCGATCTGATCGCAGCGCGAGGGGAGCAAGTTTCGTTCCAAGCGTGCGTGCACAACTCCGGAACGACGCAATTGGGGGTCCAACTAACGGTAGACTCTTCGGACGATCTCGACGTGACTGTTAGACTGGTCGGGTACGTCCCGATGAAACACCTCAACACGGACGACGATCCCGAATGGGAAGGAGCAGAACACGTTCCCGGCTTAGTGCCCGATCCGCTTCTCCCTATTTCCTTCAAGGAAAAAGATGGTGATAGCTCCACCACCATCGGCCCGCGTGAAACTCACTCGTTTTGGATCACAGTGCGTATTCCTACTGAAATTGAGCCGGGCTTGCACGAGATCAAGGTGAAGTTTACAGTTAATGAAGTTGCATTGGACGATCTCATTGCTCGCATCGAATTAAGTCCGGTTACCATCCGGCCCGTACAAGACTTTCCTGTTACACACTGGTTTTACGCCGACGCTCTGTGTGACTGGTACGGTGTCGAGCCTTATGATGATCGGTTTTGGACCATCGTCGAGCCCTATATGCGTAACCTGGTCGAGCACGGAGGATCGAGTCAGTATGTGCCTATCTTCACACCACCGACAGACGGGATCAAGCGACCTCACCAACTGATAAGAGTTACCACCCCGCGCGATGGATTATATGAGTTCGACTTCACCAACGTCCGCCGGTGGGTTAGCCTAGCGCGTTCGTGCGGGGCAAAATATTTTGAGTGGACGCACTTGTTCAGCCAGTGGGGTGCTAAGAATGCTTTAAGGATCTACCGATCGAATCAGGACCGAGATTCTCTGTTGTGGCCACCGGAGACCGAGGCAACATCGCCGGTCTACCGTAATTTTCTCGCGCAGTTTTTGCCGAAGTTCTACGAGTTTCTAGTCTCCGAGGAGCTTCTTGACTGTTCGCTCTTTCACATCTCGGATGAGCCTCATGGCGAGGAGCACCTCGCAAACTATCGACAGGCGCGGGAAATGGTGAGGGAACTTGCACCTTGGATGAAGACCGGCGACGCTCTGAGCGACATCCAGTTTGTCCGCGAGGGGTTGACAGACGTCCCGATTCCGTCGATCTCTACCGCTAAGAGCTTCGTAGAAGAAGGTTTTCCGGCTTGGGCCTATTTCTGCTGTGGGCCACGGGGTAAGTATCTGAATCGGCTGATGGACACCCCGCTTGTAAAGATCAGAATGTCTGGTTGGCTTTTCTACCGCCTCCGGGCACGAGGTTTTTTGCACTGGGGATACAATTACTGGTACAAAAGCCAAACTCAGGATCTTATAGACCCGTTTACAGAGCAGTCCGGGGCCGCGTGGCCGGAATGGGCATACGGCGATCCTTTCGTGGTATATCCAGGTCAAACTGGTCCGATCGATTCGATCCGATGGGAGGTTTTCGCAGAGTCGCTTCAGGACATGGCCCTGCTGCAAACTCTAGGAATTGATCCAGAAGATCCTATGCTTTCAGAGATTCATGATTACGACAAGTTTCCGAAAACATCGGAATGGATCGCAAATGCCAGGCAAAGACTGCTTGCAACGTAACCAATATAATCGTCCTAGATAATCGTTGCGCACTAGTTTATGTGTTCTTAAAAAGGCTCCGATTCACGGAACGCTATAAAGGCCATTCCCGGGGTTCTAAGTTTTGATCGTCACTCCGAGCGTAAGCGGAAAATCTGTGAGTCACAATAACACGTCATTCCGACACAATACGTCATTCTGACATAACACGTCATTCTGAGCGTAGCGAAGAATCTCGGGCATTGGGTTGAGCGAAGACGTCGCGTTGAGATCCTTCGCTTCGCTTAGGATGACGATAAGGTGCCAGGGTGACTAATATGTGCCGGGGTGACGCTTTTTGATCAGGATAACACTTTTTGCTCAGGATGATGCTTTTTGCCTAGGATGACATTCTTTGCCTGGACGATACTCCTTGTCTGGGATGACGTCCTCGCTCAGGATGACAAGTGACAAGGCTTGTTGCGCTTAGAATGAAGAACAACAACCTTTCGGAGAGCTCATAAGTATGGCTTGACGATTAGTAAACACCTTTAGTTACTAAACCGGGGCGAGTTACGTTGGTCATTGAGCCTGCGCAGAGGTGCGTCAAAAACTAGGCGTGTAACCAACGGAAAGCGGAACCGCGAAACGCTTAGCTGCGTAAAATACGTGACGGAATCGGAAGCCGGATAGACGGCTGTTCAGCCTTATGCATGACGAATAGTCCGGTGTTATGAACGTGCTGTTCACACCTGTTTGGGGAGGCTAGAAAATGAACTGGATGAAGACGTTTCTACTTATGGGCGCACTTACAGCGCTCCTCGTTTTAGTAGGTGATTGGATTGGCGGACGCAATGGTATGATCACCGCGCTCGTTTTCGCCGGGTTGATGAACTTTTTCGGGTATTGGTTCAGCGACAAGATTGTGCTGATGATGTATGGCGCACAGCAAGTTGACGAGTCGGAGGCACCTAGACTTTTTGGAATTGTACGCAAACTGACCCAGCAGGCAGATCTGCCGATGCCAAAGGTCTATGTGATACCAGCAGACCAACCCAATGCGTTCGCTACGGGCCGCGACCCGAAACACGCAGCGGTAGCAGTTACTGAGGGAATAATGCGCTTGCTGAACGAGGATGAACTCGAAGGAGTTCTTGCCCACGAACTGGCGCATATAAAACATCGCGATATACTAATTGGCACAATAGCAGCCACTGTTGCCGGCGCGGTTATGATGCTGAGTCGGATGGCTTACTTCTTCGGCGGACGCGTCGACGACGAGGAACGTGGAAATGCACTTGTGGCTTTGGTGGCTATGATTGTTGCACCTATAGCTGCTCTCTTGATTCAGATGGCTATATCGCGGTCGCGGGAGTACGGTGCCGACGAAGGCGGCGCTGAAATATCGCGAAAGCCGCTAGCACTGGCCAGCGCTCTGCGCAAACTAGAGCGAGGGGCACAGGCAATTCCGATGGA